>JAJQDJ010000006.1 GCA_021202205.1 Erysipelotrichaceae bacterium | reverse complement strand
ATAAAATCAATGTTTTTTTATTTTAATGACGCACACGGTGCAAATGAGATTTTTACAAATATTATCTTACTTACATGTTGCACCAACGACTTTTTCAGATATCAAAAAAATGTGTTCTTATTCTGATGGAAAAATTGTGGGTCAGTTAAATGTTTTAATAAAAGAAGGATATATTATCCAAAAGAAGGAAATAGTTGATAATAAACCAAGAAGTAGGTATACAATAACAGAATTTGGGGATCAACAATTATTAAATTATATTGAATTTATAAAGAGCTTAACAGAAATTGATTAAAACAATGATTACATTACGTGCAAATAATTACTCATATTAATCTTTTTGTAAAATATAAGTCATAGGTTTAATTGCCTATGACTTTTTAACATCAAAACATCTATTAAAAAGGCGAAGAGTACCACGTCCAATTGCTACCTTGCTTGTCCAATGAGATTGGGCGTGGTACTCTTCGCCTAATCTTTTGTCCTTTGATTTTGAATATACTTTGCCACAACAGCTTCACTCCTGTCACTTGCTGTTCCTACATAATATGAGATACTCCAAAAATAAGGTTTCCAGTAATATGGTGCAAGGAATTCGGCATGATTTTTCCTCGTTGTTCTTGATGATCCTGTCTTGTATGCATTCACAAACTCAGATAAGCTAATCTGGGGTGGCGCTTCAAATAATACATGTATATGGTCCCTGTCACAGCTAACTTCAATAATCACAAGTCCTCTTTCTTTAAAAAACCTTTTTGTATATTCAACAAGGTCTTTTTCCAGTTCACCAACCAGTACCGGATGCCTGTATTTGGTTATCAGTACTAGGTGATACTGAAGCAAGAAGCAGCTGTGCCTGTTTGTATAATAACCGTCTTTGTTTCTTCTCATTTTTCCCATTTTTTCTCCTTCTTAAGTTAATTGGTTGCAAATTCAACATTTACAACCATTGTATTTATGATATAATCATATTATAAAATAGTTATGATTTCAAGAACTATTTTTGCGAAGTTAAAATATCATAAGGAGGTGAACAACTTATGTCATATTCTACCATTCAGTTTAACATAAAACAGGGTGATGCTTTTTATCAATACTGTGATGATATTACCCATGGGGCATGCAATCTTAGAAATGCTGCTCTGTTTCGTCTTAGACAGGTTTATACACTTGTTCATAAGCCTCTCGATAAGCTCACTCAAAATGAAATGGAAGTGTATAAAGAGATATTGAATGCTGTAAAGGAATTTCCTGAAATATGTTATATCCCTACAAAGAAGAAATACAAGCTATCATACAGATACCTTGACAAGCTTATGCGCGAAAATGATAATCCTGATTTCTTTGATAAGCGACTTCCCAGACAGACATCTCAGCAGATACTAAAAGATGTCATTAGAGAAATGAAAGCATATTATAATTCAACCAAATCATATAATAAAGATGCGTCAAAGTTTCTAGGCAAGCCAAAGCTGCCAAAATATAAAAAATCCAGCAGTGCTATTACAGTAAAGATGACCAACCAGGACTGTGTTATATACAAATGATGATGGCACTCATAATGTCAAGCTGCCATTAATTGATATGAGATATGATATTGGTGATGCTCCTGTTGATGGAAAGAAGCTGAAAGAGGCAAGCATCATTCCATATCATGATATTTATATACTTTCACTTGTTTTTGAAGATGATACTGATGTTAAGATGGTTAGTGAAAAGCCAAAGAGAATATGTGCCATTGATCTGGGAGTGAACAACTT
The DNA here is from genome assembly GCA_021202205.1 of Erysipelotrichaceae bacterium. GTDB lineage: Bacteria > Bacillota_I > Bacilli_A > Erysipelotrichales > Coprobacillaceae > JAJQDJ01. The sequence goes on along the minus strand of JAJQDJ010000006.1, from coordinate 2,605 downwards.
TGCAGCTATAACGAATAATATAGGTAAAGAATGCCTGCTATTCAAGGGCGAGGTTATCAAGTCAAAGAACCAGTGGTATAATAAGCAAATCTCTAAGCTTAAAAGTGAACAGACATCAGGGACACCAGGAAAGTCACAGAAGTTTGTACCAACACCTAAGTCAGATAAATTATGTGTATATCGTGAATCATGGATGAAAGATTTCATGCACAAGTGTGCGAAACGCATCATAGACTGGTGCAAAGATAATAATATCGACACAATAATCGTTGGTGAAAACAAGGAATGGAAGCAAAATATTGATACAGGAAAAAAGAATAATCAAACATTTGTAAGCATACCATTCAATACCTTTAAGGCTATGCTGGAATATTTATGTGAAAGAAATGGTATACGATTTATACTGCAGGAAGAAAGCTATACATCAAAGGCATCGTTTATAGACAATGATGATATGCCTGTATATAGAAAAGATGATACATCAAGATATATATTTTCAGGAAGACGAGCTCCAACCATATTCAATAATGAATTTGGCAAACATTCTAATAAAAGTGGCTATAGAGGGTTGTATCGAACCAAGAATGGTACAGTCATTAATTCCGATTTAAATGGATCAGCCAACATAGGAAGAAAATGTATACCAGACATGTTTACAATGGAAGGTGCATTCTCACCTGATTTCAACAATGTCAAGGTATACAAGCATCCTGATGAATACTTTGAAAAAGCTAATCGAGAGAAACAGCTAAAGATGCAAAAAGGAAAGAGCATCAGCAAACGCAAACAAAAACGATTACAAAGAAAAATGAGAAAACTAGAGCAACAAATAATTGTTTAAAAACGTAGTTCAGAAATAGAATAGTGCTTCGTGAATAGCACTGAGCCGACGCTCCGAAGAAGAACTAGAAGCCACGCCCATGGGCGGAGCAACTAGCTACGACTTTGGACGTGGTAATTCACAATTATTTTCTGCTATAAAAAATTAGTTTATATAATCCATTACTAAAAAATGCGTAAATACGCAATTTTTAGTAATGAGATTTTTTTATATCAAAACAATTGTTACTTTATTTATAAAATTAAAGGTTTTTATCATATTGATAACTAATATTTTGTATGCTTATCAAGCTGAGTATCAACATCACGACCTCCATACATAACTCGTACAATAGATACTATCATTTCGTTATTATCAACTATATACATAACTTTATAATTATTTAATGGAACCATGTGTAATCCTCGACTTTTCCATGGCTCTCTTTGATAAATGCGATATCGTTCAGGCATTGTATCAAGACTTTCGATACAGCTTTGGATTCTGCTTAGTTGTTTTCTTGCATTTAAAGGTGATTGAAGATCATATGCAATATATTCATAAATCCCTCTGATATCATCTTCAGCCTGATCTGAAATTTTTATTTTGTAAATCATAAATTATAATCTTTAAGAATATCTGCAAAAACATCACTAGCTTCTCCTGTTCTTCCTGCTTTGATATCCGCATATCCTTTCTCTATTTCAGCATCGAGTTCTTCATCAGATAAAATAGACATGTCAACAGGATGGTGTGACGGAATCTTCACGTCAAAAGGAAGTCCTCTTTGAAGAATAATTTGTTTATAAAACATATTAATAGCATTTGAAGCAGGTATACCTAAAGTTGATAGAATACTTTCAGCTTGCTCTTTTACATCCGGTTCAATACGTACATATATATTTGCTGATTTTGCTGCCACATAAAACACTCCTTTCAGATATTATCTTTATTATATTATAATCAGATGTGCGTACAAAAGCAATACAAATATTAATTATTTTATATTCTCTTATTCATCACTATCATAAATTAGTCTACAAAACAAATTTATAGTACAAAAACAAGGTCATCATGAGCTTGTTTTACTTGATATAATATTTTGAAGAGTTTTAGCCTCGTCACTATTTAATTGCTCATATTGAATGATTAAAACAGGAGTATTTTTATTGAATAATATATATTCATTGGCTGTTTTACTTACGCTACTAAACATGTGATAATCATACACTCTAGTCATTTTTTCACCAGTATACATTTCTATCCTATCTTCATAGAATAAGAGATTGTAATACTTTTTGACATCATTACTACAGCTTTGTTTTAATTGATTGACCTGATTAATAAGTATTGATCTTATAATCAAAACAATTACCAAACAAAGTATTCCTATTATCAAGAATTGTAAAGCAAATGTATATTTGTTTAACATAATATTGATGATAAAACAAACAACACATATCAATGCAAGAATAACTTCTGCTCCTATACTAACTTAGATTCTTTTATCATATAAGTATTTCTTTACTCTATCTATGACTTCACCATTAATATAGTTACCTCTTACACATAGCAAATAATCATTATCATATATCGTTTCAAATGATAGCTTAGCATAATCAATATTTTCTTTAGATGTGGAAACTATTTCAGGATGACTTATTCTATGTATGATGGTTTCTTTTTGTGACAAAGAGATATTATCCATTTGACATAGTAACAATAGATTATTTTTCATTTTTAAAAAAAGCTCATTATCATTTTCAACATAACTCATAATATCAT
>JAJQDJ010000019.1 GCA_021202205.1 Erysipelotrichaceae bacterium | reverse complement strand
CTTCTCATTTTTGAGAAGGGGAATGTCACCAAATCTTAACTTAATGACATTGATACTTAAGTTGTTTTCATCATAAAAGAATACATCTGGAAATGTCTGCTTGATTTCGAACATGAGTATTTTTGTAATATATGCTTTCATTTCCTTGGCATTTTGATATTCTGAATAAAAATCCAACATATCCAATGATATGACATTATATTGATTGAGATGTTTTTGATAACTATCAACTTGAGATATTTTTAAATCATCAAACAAATTATTTGATGGAAACTCTTTAGAATAATAAGCAACAAGCATATTAGCATCAGTACTTTTGCCAAATCTTCTTGGTCTTGACATGCACACAAATTTATCTTTTGTTCTAATTATTGAATTTGTATATTCTATGAGCATGGATTTATCTACACAAATCTTTGAATTTCTTAATTCTTGAAAATCCATATTATCCGGATTTAAATAAGGTCCCATGTTATCATCTCCTCTGTCTTGATTATATCATAAAATATTAATTTCTTATAGTGTGACTTTTATTTGTTTGTAATTTCGTACTATCATTTTTATTTTAACTGATTCATCAATATCTCATTCATATCCTTGCAGTTTTTAGGTGATAAATCATAAACTTTGTTGATTTATAATTCTTTAGTTTTCTCAAATAAATCACCTTCAAATAAGCATGAAAAAAGAGCAAATGTAAATTGCTCTTAAAAAAACTTATTTTTTTATCATTGCTTATCGATATATTGTAAATTATTTCATTGAACAAATTTCACAGCTGTTCCGTAAGCAATGACTTCCGCAGCACCTTGCATGATTGCTGATGTTGCATATCTAATATTCACAATAGCATCAGCGTCAAGCTGTTCCGCCTCCACAATCATTCTTTTGGTTGCAAGTGCACGTGCTTCATTCATCATGTCATTGTATGCTTTTAATTCTCCACCGACAAGTGTCTTAAAGCTCTGGGTTATATCTTTTCCGACATTTTTTGACTGAATTGTACTGCCTTTCACAAGACCTAGCATTTTCAGCTCTTTACCTGAAATGTAATCAGTATTTACCAAGATCATCTTCTTCTCCACTCCTTATTTCTTTGATTCTTTGAATACATACATAAATCATTATGGCTGCCAGAACAATCGGAATAACGCCAAGAAGAATGCCCCACACACTAACAAGCAGGCTGATTAGCAGCCAAAAATAAACGACATAATATATGACTACCAAAATTGTAATAACAATCGGTGCAACCATTTTTTGACCTTTCATTTCCTGTAACTCCCTCATATTCCGATTTATATTCATATACTACAATTACTATAGCATATCTGAAATTGGAAAGTAAGGTAGTAGTATGTAATTTTTATCGAATTATATAAAGTTTATACTTAATAATCACTTAAAACCTTATTCTCTAGTTTTCACAAAAACATTATCTCTAATGGTTAAATCAGAAAAGCCACCTGTTGGTGACTCATTCATATTTGCGAATTGTTTGAATAATCTTTTCCTGCTCTTCTTTAGTAAGAAATGATAGTTCATCAGCAGGACTAAATGCTATCTTCATTCCACCTTCACCTATGTCATTAACCATATTCTTTACCATTACTACATACCTATATTTTATATGCTATATCATTATCATCTGGTGGAAATTCTCCATACTGTGAAGCTAATTCAGCATACAATATTTCTTTTTCGTTCAAATTAGAATAATAAGTTTGAACATTATCCATATATTCTTTATAAGATAAGCCATTGGTATAAAGAAGATAACAATTATTTTCATAATTAACTAATATAAATTCTTTATTAAGATACATTGTATAGTAATCTTCTGCCTCTAATCCTTCACAATGATTAAATAATATTTTAGTGTATGATTTATTATTAAGAGCTATGTCTAATAAATCATTATATGAATACGAAAAATCATCTATTTCCTTAGTATGATAAATATCATTAAGTATACTAGTATCTATTTCCTCATGATTATTGATAGACTGAGAAATTGATAGGATATCTTTTGCATATAAAAGATATTCCAATTCACATATATAACATACTGCTTCCCCATCAATATCATTATAGGCATCATTATTTTTGTATGTGATATTTCCTGATTCTAATTGATCACATGGATAAAGCCATGTGAGAATTTCATCACTATTTTTATAATATATTGTGTATTTGTTATAACTTTTATGTATCGTAAAATCATTTGTTTTTAAAAATTCTACAATGTTTAAAATAGCATTATTAATTTTTGCAATATAAGATTGATTAACCATTTTTATTCCCCTATTTCTTATTGACAATATAAGTTTACCATAACCGATAATGGTAATGCTATTTATTTTTGTATTTCTAAAAAAAATGAGAGCTATCAAATTGATAGGCCCCTATATTATTATATGTTCATAGTTGTTTTATGATCGAAGGGAGAGAGTTTCTATGAACGAGTTCATGTCTTTTCTTATGGAGAGAAAAGTTTATTTGATTATTAATCACCTCCTATAATTGTATCATATCATTTATTATTTTGAAATTTCTTAACAATTCATTAATTTTCTCTTATGATTCCATTTTCTTAAAAGATATTCAATATAATAGGTTATGGAGTATCCGAGTAGAGGATATGGAATAACCCTTTGGGCATTTCCCCGCAGCTTGCTGCGTATTGCCTCCTGAAGTATGTTATAATGAATTGTGTAAACAATCCATAGGCGAAATCACGTAAGAGATTTCGCCTATCATACGAAGGAGGGCGATGTCAATGAATGATAGTCAGTATATTCACTTGTCACACAATGTGAGTAATCTTGTTTACCATATAGTATGTTCTTCAAAATATCGTCGCGTAATTTTTGACGATACTGTTGAAGAACATCTGAAGCAAATATGTCTTGCGATAGAATTGAGATATGATTATATCCATTTTTTGGAAATAGGTGTAGACGGAGATCATGTGCATTTCTTAGTCCAAAGCACTCCAAACTATGCACCTTCAAGAATTGTAAAAGAGATTAAAAGCTTAACCGCAAGACAATTATTTGCTGAATGTCCTCAAATAAAGAAACAATTATGGGGAGGACAATTTTGGAGCGACGGAGATTTTATTGCAACTGTTGGTAAAAATCAAGGTAAACAAGGTACGAAGTACAAACAATTGTACTTTAATATTTGAGACATCGCTTGAGCCCAAGCGGGAAGAGATACCCCGGGTCAAGACCCGGGCGAGCTTCATTAAATTGTCATTTTCTCGTACCATTCACCTGTATTTAAATCTACAAAACTATATAAACCATTTTCCCTTTGAATCAAACCTAAATCAAAATAATATAATGCAGAAACAATATCTGGCCGCATAAAAAAACCTCCTATCTCATTTTATGAAATAGAAAGTTTTATAGACTTATAATTCTTTATCGACACGTATACCGTTTTCTTTAACAATTCTTCCTGGTACACCGACTACTGTGCAATTGGCTGGGACATCTTTTAATACAACCGAAGATGCACCAACAATACTGTTATCACCAATAGTTACAGCACCAATGATTTTTGCACCAGCTGAAATCATGACATTATTGCATAATGTTGGATGTCTTTTCACTTTATATTCGCCAGTACCTACACCACCTAAAGTAACCCCCTGATAAAGTGTACAATTATCACCTATAATAGTGGTTTCACCAATGACAACACCCATACCATGATCAATAAAAAACCTCTTGCCAATCTGTGCCCCTGGATGGATTTCAATTCCTGTTAAAAAGCGTGCTACTTGACTTAAAAAACGTGCAATTAACTTGAAATGATGAATCCATAAAAAATGAGTAATACGATAAAAAAACATCGCATGTACACCAGGGTAATTGATAATAACATTTAATGGATTACGTGCAGCCGGATCCATTTCAATCACTCTAGAAACCAAACCCTTACTCATATGTTCACCCCTTTTCATAGTATAATTAAAGCACAAATTATAAAAACTCTCAATCAAGGTTATAATTTTTTTGCATATATAAGTTTTTATAGGCGTATAATTATATGAAGGGAGATGATAAAATGATTGATTTTTACAATATAAATCATCATATACAGGTGATGACTGATTCTTATTTTGATAAATGTTGTAGAAACCATCATATTATTGTTAATCAATATGATTTAATAATTATATTAAGAATTATTAAAAATAACCCTTATTCTTTTATGAATGAGGAATATCATCCTATATTACTTTCTAAAATTGAAAAAGAAACCAATATCGACACTGTCAATAAGATTAAACCAATGATTGTGGAAAAATATTTATCCCGTATTGTAAAATGAAACTGGAATTAAGGGAGGGCTGATTTGGAGGGC
>JAJQDJ010000315.1 GCA_021202205.1 Erysipelotrichaceae bacterium | reverse complement strand
CCCTTCTCATTTTTGAGAAGGGGAATGTCACCAAATCTTAACTTAATGACATTGGTTATATGTCTGGTTTATCGAAACGATAAAGAAATTATTGGTTTCTTATCATTTGTGGTCCATCATTATTTACATCATAGCAACGATGTTGGTGAAGTAGTTGAATTAGTTGTTAAAGAAGAATATCGAAATCAAGGAATAGGTCATCAATTACTTGATGAAATTGAAAAAAGAGCGCAACAACTCTCCTTAGAACAAATAGAACTTAACACATCTACATATCGAAAAGATGCTCATCGTTTTTATGAAAAATACGGTTTTAAAATGAGCCATTATAACTATATTAAAAATGTCACTTAATTGTGACATTTTTATACGTTTATACCTATGTAATCCGTTTCGAGCTTTAATATACAATTAAAATAATCTTTTGTTCTAGCAAGTATTTCTCTTGCATCTCTAATGATTTGTCCATTATATATCATATTTTGAGCACAGACCCCAGTGACATCCATATTTAAAGATAATCCAATATATAACGCACGATATAAATGATATTGTTGACTTACAACAATCACATTATTAAAGTTATAAATATTTTTAGCATTATATAAGCTTTGGTATGTTGAGTAGCCTTCATTGTCTAATATTAAAACATTTTCATCAATACCTTGATCTACCATATATTCTTTCATAATCTCTACTTCATTGTCATTAGGATCACCACTTAATAGAACAGTAAAAGCTTGATTGTTTTCATAAAGCTCAATGGCTTTATCTAATCTATCTTGGAGCATTAAAGATGGTTTTCCATCATTAGTACCACAACCTAATACTAATATAGCATCTGCAGTTGTGTAATTATTTAATAAAGCTGAAGTTGAAGTACATATACAAATATTTGTAGATATAATAATAAGCATCACTATCATGATAATTGTACCCAATATTTTTTTCATTTGATCACTGGAGCTTTTTTGATTTGATTATATACAAATATGGCTCCTAATATCAATAATATAAAACTTAAAGATATTGAAATCATCATCCATATAGTCATTGATATCACCTTCTTGAGATTATTATAAATATCCATCATCAAAAAATGATTAAGAAATCCTTAAGAAAAACAAAAGAATCTCCATTAATGAGACTCTAATACATCTATAACTTGATTTAAAGATTCAAGAATTTTATATGTCATATCCGCATATTTCTTATCAGGATATTTCATATCAGGAATACATATCACAGGAATGTTAGCAGCATTAGATGCTTCAATGCCAGCTTCACTATCTTCAATAACCATAGCTTCATGAGGCAAAACATTTAGTTTTTCACAAGCTTTTAAAAAAATCTCTGGATTAGGTTTGCCTTGAGTTACTTCATCACCACAAATACAATCATTCAAATATTGATAGACATCCACTTGTTTTAATAATTTTGTTACACGTTGCTTGTTACTAGATGAAGCAACAATAATCTTATAATTATTTTTTGTTAAATATTGTAATAATTCCACAAGACCTTTTTTGATAGGAATACCCTCATCTTTAAAATCATCATTTAATAAAACATGAACTTTATCAATGACTTCCTGACATGGAAAATCTTCTCCATAAAATGTTCTCATTTTATGAAAAGCTCTCGGTACAGTTTGACCTAATAATGTTGTATAAAACTCTCTAGACATATCTAAATTCATATTTTTTAATACTTTAACATATCTTTCATAAGTGACTTCTTCACTATTAATCATTAATCCATCCATATCAAAAATAATTGCTTTTAACATTGATTATACCTCCCATTTAATAAAGTATAAAAAATTTGAAAATATGAGTCAATGAAAATATAAAGATTATTTTGCATATTTATGAAGTTTATAATATAATGGTGGAGGTTTGGAGGTTTAAGTATGAATAATATGATAGAGAGATTGGAAACAATAGAAAGAAGATATGAGGAATTAACTGAAATATTGATGGATCCTAGTATTGCTTCAGATATTCATAAAATGACTGAAGCGAGCAAGGAACAGGCATCTTTGGAAACGGCTTATCAATTGTATCAGGAATATAAGAAAGTTTTAACTGGTATCGAAGAAGCTAAGGAATTATTAGAAGAAGATGATCCTGAAATTAAAGAAATGGCAGAGATGGAATTAAGTGAATTAGAAGAAAAGAAACCTCAAATAGAAGAAAAACTCCATCTTGAATTGATTCCTAAGGATCCAAATGATAATAAGAATATTATTATGGAAATCAGAGGTGCTGCTGGTGGCGATGAAGGTAATATTTTTGCAGGTGATTTGTATCGAATGTATGTGAAATATGCTGAATCGCAAGGATGGAAAATAGAAGTTATGGAGGCACAGGATAGTGAAGCAGGAGGATATTCATTGATTTCCTTTATGATTAGAGGAGAAGGTGTTTATTCTAAGTTGAAATTTGAGTCAGGTTCACATCGTGTTCAACGTGAACCAAAGACTGAAACACAGGGGCGTGTTCATACATCTACTGCAACAGTACTTGTTATGCCTGAAGCTGAAGAAGTGGATTTTGAATTGGATCTTAATGATTTAAGAATTGATACATATAAAGCTTCTGGTGCTGGTGGACAACATATCAACAAAACAGATTCTGCAGTACGTATTACGCATATTCCTACAGGTACTGTGACAACGTCTCAGGATGGTCGTAGTCAACATGATAATAAAGATAAGGCTATGACAGCTATGCGTACAAAGCTTTATGAAATGATGGTTAGACAACAGGAAGAAGAAATTGGTAGTGAACGTAGAAGTAAAATAGGTAGTGGAGATCGTAGTGAAAAGATAAGAACTTATAATTATCCACAAAATCGTGTGACAGATCATCGTATTGGTTTAACGATTCAACAGTTAGATCGTATTATGGAAGGTAAATTAGAAGATATAATTGAAGCTTTAATCAATGAAGATCAACGATTAAAATTAGCGGGTGAGAATAACTAATGAAAGTAAGAGAACTTATTCATCAAAATGAAGCTATGTTAGATGAATATAATAAAGATGTGAATGTAGCAAAAGTTTTATTTTATCATTTAGCTAATAAAGAACCACATCAATTATATTTAATGATGGATGAAGAAGTTGACAGAGATTTATTAGAAGCATTCAATCAGGGCATGAGACGTTATATGGATGGGGAACCCATCCAATATATTAAAGGTAAAGAAACTTTTTTCGGTAGGGATTTTATAGTCAATGAAGATGTTTTAATACCACGTTATGAGACAGAAGAATTAGTAGAGAATATATTGTATCGTATTGATGATTATTTTAATGAATATGAAACAATAGACTTATGTGATATTGGTACAGGTTCTGGAGCTATTGGTATATCTTTGGTATTAGAAGAAAAAAGAGCGCATGTTTATGCAACTGATATAAGTGATAAAGCTTTAGAAGTAGCAAAAACAAATGCACATAATCTAAAGGCTAATATGACATTTTATCAAGGAGATATGTTGCAACCACTTATAGACAATCATATCAAAGTTGATATATTAGTTTCTAATCCCCCATATATACCTAATAATCAAGAAATAGAAAGCATCGTTAAAGATAATGAACCCCATGTTGCATTATTTGGTGGCAATGATGGTTTATACTTCTATCGTCAAATCTTTGCCTCTGCTAAACAAATCATTAAAGATAAAGCATTATTAGCTTTTGAAATGGGATTTGATCAAAGGCAACTCATGGATGAAGCAGTACGTTATTATTTTCCTAATACACCTTATGAAATCATTAAAGATTTAAGTGGTAAGGATCGTATGTTATTTATATACTATAACTTAAAATGAAACTATTAGAAACATCTAGGCTTTATTTAAGGACCTTTGAAAATAATGATGCTTATCGTATGAGTGATTATCGTAGTAAGGCTGAAGTAGCAAAATACCAATCTTGGGATACATTTTCGGTTACAGATGCTTATAGGCGTATTAGTACTTCTAAGGATATTTCAAGTCTTAATAAAGTTAAGTCTAATTATCAATTAGCAATATGCCTTAAAGAAAATGATTTGTTAATAGGGGATGTATTTGTAGAAGTATTTACAAGAAAAATTTTTGTATTGGGATATACAATTGATAGTGACTATTGGGGATTGGGCTACGCTAGTGAAATTATAGAGGCTTTTTGTAAGTATATGAAAAAAACATATAAGTTTAGAAAAGTACTATGTTATGTTTATTCAGATAATCAGCGTTCTATTCATTTACTTCATAAATTAGGCTTTAAAAGGATTTCAAAATCCAAATATTTTGGAGATGAAACATATATTAAATTTATTAGGTGATATTTATCACCCAATGGCATGAACTTAAGGGATTCGTATCTCTTGGGCTCATGCCTTTTTAT
>JAJQDJ010000033.1:3274-4413 GCA_021202205.1 Erysipelotrichaceae bacterium | reverse complement strand
CTTCTCATTTTTGAGAAGGGGAATGTCACCAAATCTTAACTTAATGACATTGCTTTAAAGTCCTTTTTGTTTTGCATACATAATAGCAATCACTGTTTTGGCATCAACAATCTCACCACTTAATACTTTTTCATAAGCTTCATCAACACTCATTTTTACAACATCAATAAATTCATCAGGATCGCATTCTAAGGCATCCTTGACTTCATGAAAATCAATCGCTTGATATAAATATAACCATTCACTTGTATAACCTGGAGAAGGTAATACTTTTATAATAAACTTCATATCTTTAGCTCTATTATTTGTTTCCTCTTCTAACTCACGAAAAGCACATTCTTTCGTATCTTCATTTTTCTCCAATTTACCTGCTGGTATTTCTAATGTATGAATACGATTAGGATATCTAAATTGTTTCACTAATATAACTTGATGATCCTTCACTGCTAAAATACAAACACCACCATGATGATAAACAACCTCTCTAAAAGCTTGTTGACCATTTTCACATTCAACTGTTTCCTTTGTTACTGTCATAATCTTACCATCATATATGAGTTCTCTACTTAATTCTTTTTCCATGATTTCACCTCAAAGATATTATAGCATATTATATTTTATCTTTAATCATTTTCATCAAATCTTTTCTAGGTTCTTTATTCTTTTAACATAAAACTTCACATGTACATGTCACACTTTTAACATCTATAAATTAATGCCAAATAGGATAATTATGACCTAATATAACATCTAATCCTGTATATGCTACAGTCATACAATATTGTGGAAATAAAACATATTTGGATAATAAACAAAGTAAGAAAGTTTTGATAAAATCACCTATCAAAACAATTATTTCCTGAAACCTTATATGAAACAACCTCTGCTGTTAATAAGTTACTACATATATAACCAATCATTAAACTCACAACCCTGTACATTTTATCCTCCTTGCTATTATTCCAAAATGTACAATTATATCCCTATATCAATGATATATCTAAATAATATTGATATAAAGTTATTTTAAAAAATAAATGTCATTATCACAGTTTTGAATTGTTATATAAAAAATATATGGTTAATTAATTTTCAAAAATAACAAAAAATAGCTGTCAAAAAGTATACATTATGGTAGT
>JAJQDJ010000033.1:0-3264 GCA_021202205.1 Erysipelotrichaceae bacterium | reverse complement strand
TTTGTATGATGAAATTTTTGATATTTAAAAAAGTTTATGAAATACAAATATTTTTGTATGTATTTCACAGAATTTTTGTTTTAATACGAAAAATCATTGATTTGACTGTTATTTTTCTATATAATTAATCTTGTAAGAAGGACTGTTAAAAAGTATACATTATGACAGTTAGGAAAGGAGAGTAAAATGAAAAAGAAAAAGGTTTGTAGCCATACTATTATCGTTATTGATGATGTTTTCTTTATGCTGTAATTCTACTTATGCTGAAGATGATAATGTAATCATTTCAGATTCAAATACAGAAGAAGTAGAAATCGTAGAAGAAGCTGAAGAAGAAACAACAACAGATGATGCTAAAGCATCAGTAAGTGTTGCTTCTAGTAATAGTTCTATTTCTGTAGCTTCTACTGATGATAGCAATGATGGTATTGCAACAGTAGCTGAAGAGGAAGAATATATTGAAAGTGGTACATGTGGTGATGATGTAATATGGACATTAGATAATGATTACAATCTTGTTATAAATGGAACAGGAGAAATGACATCATGGACAAATTATGCTAAAGTACCATGGTACAGTTATCGAAAATCTATTGTTTCAGTGACAATAGACAATGGCGTTACCAGTATAGGAAAATATGCATTTTATGCATGTGCAATTACAAGCGTTGTGCTACCTGAAAGTGTTACAAACATTGAAGATTCTGCGTTTAGAAGCTGTAGCAGCTTAACAAATGTCGTGATAAACGGCACTGTGACCAGCATTGGAAATTATGCATTTCAGGATTGCTCAGGCTTGACTAGTATTAATCTTCCAGAAGGTCTAACCAGCATTGGCAATTATGCATTTCAGAACTGCACAAAACTGACCAGCATTGTTTTGCCTGCTTCAATCACTGAAATTACGGATGGACTTTTTAATAATTGCACTTCTCTTATCAATGTAACTGCGAAAGGCAAATTAACAGCAATAGGTAATTTAGCGTTTAATGGCTGTACCGCATTAACTACGCTTACGAACGGAAGCGAAGAGGATACACTAACAACCATTGGTTATGATGCTTTTTATAACTGTTCAGCTCTTACCGATATTCCAGGTTTGAGTAAGGTTGATACCATGAATATCAATGGAACAAAAGGTTCCCGAGCTTTTAATGGATGTAGTTCTCTTGCTGGAACAATAAATTTGTCTTCTTTAGATGTTATACCGGTTAGAGCTTTTTATGGATGTAAAAATATTGAAGGTGTAACATTTAGTGACAATTTGACGTCAATTGGTAATTATGCATTTTGCAGTTGCAATAAAATAAGGAAATTAAATTTTCCTGATACATTAACATCTATAGGAGATTATGCTTTTTATAATTGTTTTTTAAACGGAGATAATACAGTTGAAACAGAGGTATCAAGTGGTTCTTTAGTTTATAGTTTAACAGAATATAAAGAAACCTTAAGCCAATCTAGGACATATACAGGTTATACATTGAAAATTCCAGCAAATGTGACTTATGTTGGAACAAAAGCATTTTATGCTTCATATGTACAAGTATTTGATATTGGATGCAGTTTAACAGAAATCGATGGAACTGCATTTGCAACATATAGTCTTGTAGCAATGATTTTTGACAACTTTGAAACAGCAATCAATTATACAAATAAAGATAGTTTATTATCAAAGTCACAAAGTACTACAAGCGATGATTTAGACTTAATTTATAATCAAGGAATTGCTATTTTCTTAGATGGCATTAATGGTAATGATGAAAATGATGGAACAACTTTAGAAAAAGCTGTTAAGACTTTTGAAAAAGCTAAGGAACTAGCAATAGAATATGAAACAACTAGTATTTATGTCACAGGAACCATATCTATTTCAAGCGGTGAACAAAGTTGGGATGGACAAATTGATGAAGATAATACAATTAATCTCATTAGATATAAAGACTTGAATGATGCATCATTAATAGAATTAGATGGTAGTTCACTTACTTTATCTAATATAATTATTGATGGAAAATCAATATCTTCAACAGCTGCACTTATTAGAGTTAATGACAGTAATAGCGTACTTACTATTACTGATGGAACAGTAATTAAGAATAATTTAAATACATTTACAGATTTAAGCACCAATCCAAATAACGCAGCTGTATGTGTTGTCACTGGAAAACTTGTTATGACTGGTGGAGAAATCACAGGAAACAAAGGACATTGGGGTGGAGGCATTGCCTTGACTTGTTTGAGTGATACATCAGCTACTATGGAAATGACAGGTGGTACAATTTCTAACAATACTGCAGATGAAGGCGGTGGCATATATATGTATGCTAACGCTACTCTTGAAATGACTGGAAATCCTGGTGGTACAATAACAAATAATGTATCTAATGATCATGGTGGTGGAATTTACATTGGCAGTGGCTCAGTTGGGACAATCTATTCTGGATATATCACTTATAACACATCAAAAGATAGTGATGGCTTTGGTGGTGGTGGCATCTATGTTAACTGTGCACAAAGTGATTATGACAATGGAAAGTTATATATTTATAATGTCGAAATTGCTTACAATAAAGTATCATCAAGCATAGCTCAATCAAGAGGTTATAGTAGTACTATTGCATGTTGCGAGACTGGAGCAGTTGAAATTAATGTGACAGATGGAGCAGTAATTCATGATAATGAAACAGTGAAAGCAATTCAAGTATATCAGGAAAGTGCTTCAGCCATTTTTAATCTTTCACCTATTATGCTTGGTGGTGGAGTTTATAATTGGACAGGTTCCAACGGAATCGCTTATGAATTAGATGAGTTAAGCTTCACAAGTTCTGAAGCGCGTTGGATTAATGCAATAACTTCTGTTTCTACATCTGATAATACAGTAACGGGATTAGATCGTGTTAAAACATATATTACTGGTAATGAAGCAGTATTTGTTGGAGCAGCTATTGGCTCTAACGGAGAAGTTTATATTGGTAAATCTGATGGAGATGTTAATTTAGTTATTAGTAAAGTGTGGGATAGCTCTATAAATGAAACACTTGAATCTATAGATGTAGAGATTTATAAAACTAGCGAAAATGAAGGTACAACAATGCTTGATACAATTACACTTTCTGATGATAATAATTGGAGTGTATCTATTACTAATCTTCCTAAATATGATTCAGAAGCAAATGAATATACTTATACTGTAAAAGAAGTAGGCAGTGCAATGTCATTAAGTTTATTTTTAAGAAATTATATGTTAATGACTTTACGGGT
>JAJQDJ010000275.1 GCA_021202205.1 Erysipelotrichaceae bacterium | reverse complement strand
AAATTAAATTTTTTTCATCTTAATTCCACTTTCTGCTTGCAATTCGGGAAAAATTACAGATTATTAGGATGTATAAAACCCAAAATTTTCCCTATAATGAATTATGGAGGGACTAAGATGCCATATATACCTACAGTTATATTAAAAAGAAATACCAAGGAATATGTCTATGATATATATTCTAGGTTGTTAGAAGATCGAGTTATTATGTTATGTGGAGAAATTAATGATGAAATGGCGAGTTCTATCATTAGTCAATTATTGTATTTAGAATCAATAGATAAAAATAGTGATATCGATATGTATATCAATTCTCCAGGCGGAAGTATTTCAGCAGGATTAGCTATCTATGATACTATGAATTTTGTAAAATGTGATGTTGCAACGATTAGTATTGGATTATCTGCAAGTATTGGCGCATTTTTATTAGCAGCTGGTTGTAAAGGCAAACGTGCCGCATTAGAGAATAGTGAAATTATGATACATCAGCCTATTGGAGGAACACAAGGACAAGCCAGTGATATAGAAATATCCACAAAACATATTTTAAAACAAAAAGAAAAGCTCAATAAACTTTTAGCTCAAATGACAGGACAAAACTTAAGACGTATTAAAAAAGATACTGATCGTGATTATTTCTTAAATGCTTATGATGCCTTAGAATATGGCCTTATTGATGAAGTATTAAAAAAATAGCTTAAAATGCTATGTTTTTATGCGTTTAAGAGCTTCCTGAGCTATGAGAGCTGTTAATATACCTGTAGGAATCGATGATATCAACATGATAAATATATATGGTAAAACAGCTTTCGATGAAATAATCAATGATATCACAATGATTTGACCAATATTATGACATATAGCAGAGATAATTGACGTCGATAACATTGGAAAAAAATGAAATATATGTAACAGACTTAAAGCTAGTGAACTTAAAAACACACCACCGCAACTCATAAAGAAAGGATAAGACATAATACTCCCTGTCAATAATCCCGATATCACAACACGCATCATATTAATGATCCACATTTCTTTAATTCCATAAAGTTCAATAGCCATTAAACTAATAATATTGGCGATACCAAATTTAACGCCAAAAGGTAATGGTGCTGATAAATAATGATCAACCATATGTAAAATAATAGCTATCGCAGTTAATAATGCTAGATAAACCATTTTTCTTGTTTTCATACATGTTCCTCAAGAAAGCCTAAAGCTATTTGTTGTAATGTTTGATATTGTTTCAAGGTTTCTTCATGAGTAGGATGAAGACGTTTAAAAGAACGTTCGACCCAATGATTATCTTTAATATAAATAAGACTTTCTTTAAAATGTAAATCAAAAATAAATGCTATGTAGGATAACCACATATCTATATGAGTTATACGGTTAGGAGCATATATCAGTTGTTGATAAGAAAATTGCTCATAAATTTTCGGTGAAATAGTTTCTTCATTGACTTCTTCTATTGTTCTATATAATATGCCTTCAATACGTTCTTCTTCTTTAACTCTAAAGTTATCAAGTTTATCAGCATCTCTGATAAGGTGGATAAACAATAGAGTTCTTTCATCAAAACCGTCGTCTATTTGATATTTATTATGTTGTTCTATTGCATTTTTAATAATTGAATCATATTGATCATCTTTGATAAACATTCTTATTAATTGCTGTTCAAATAACATCTTACTAGAATATTGCGCATGATCTATCGTTTTATAATCCGCAAAACTATGAAATTGTATCCATTGTTCAAATCGACCAATATCATGTAACAAGCCAATCAAGGCGGCCAACTGCTTATCTTCATCACCTAAATGCAACTGATTACAAAGATAATCGGATACTTTTACAACTTCATAAGTATGAACAAGCTTTAAACGTATAGAAGGTATAGAAGTATCATACTTAGATACAAATGTATCAAATGCCTCAAATGCAACATGTAAATCAATCATGATGAAGAGCCTCTAAAATAATATTCATATCTCTAACATGAATTTGACCAGGTGCAGATGACTGAGCTCCTGTCGCAAAAGTCAAAGCTGATCCTGTCAATTCTCCGCTTATACGCGAAATGACACCCAATTGTCCCATGGACATTGTTACTATTGGTATCGTTAATTTTTCATGCATTTTCATAGTTAAATCAAGTAAACGCATCACATCTTCCTTATTTTGAGGCATAACAGCAATCTTAGCAATATCTGCCCCCATCTTTTCCATCTTCATAAGTCGTTCTATCAAGACATCATTATCTGGCGTTTGTTCAAAATCATGATTAGACATAATAACCTTAACATGATTACGATGAGCAATCCCTGTAAGCAATGAAATAATATAATCACTACTCATTACTTCAATATCAATCATATCAACACATCTCGCCAATAATATTTCACGCAATAATTCTTTATACTCCTCATTACCTAATTGTACTTGTCCACCCTCTTTTTGACTACGACAAGTAAGTAATAGTGGCTTGACCGTTGAAACTCTTATATCTCTTAATAATGATAATACTTTTTTAATATCTCGAATATCTTGATAAAAGTCTATACGTATTTCTATTAAATCATATTTTAATGATTCAAACATCTCTAATTGTTCCATGGCTTCCACATCTGTTGAAGCTACAATAGGTAAACAGATTTTAGGCCTGCCTTCACCTATTTTTATATTTCTTACCTGACATACTTGCATTTTTAATCCTCCTTATGACATGTATCTAAAAACAATCGTATTTCATGATATGTTTGTTTATAATAATCTCTTAACAAAAAGTGATTTCCCTGAGGTATTATTCTTAATATACTATATGGCAATGCCTCGGCAATATTTTGTGTATCTTCTTTTTTGATTAAATCATATTCTCCTGCCATTACTAATACTGGTATTTTAATATCGGAAAGTGATTCGTAAGATATATGAGGTTCAGTAAGCACCATTTTCGTTAACTTAAAAGATAGTCTTGCTTTTCTTTGATAAATACAAAAAGGCAATAAACATATTAAACGAATATAACTGTTTATTAAAAAAAATGGCTTAATCATATAAGGATTTGTATTAGCTCCCAATGTAATAATATGTTGAACATGTTCTTCTTGCATACCCAACATCAAAGCTATGATTCCTCCATCACTAAACCCAATCACATCATAAGCATTTAATTGTAATATATGAATAACATCTATCACATCATCACAAAGTTTTTGATAGCTTATTTTACCTTCATAGTTGGCATCAATAAGAATGCATTGATAATCAGAAAGATCATTCGCCAATTGATCAAAGACATGATGATTTTCTCCATTACCATGAAGCATAATAATGGGAAAACCTTCTCCTACAATTTTATAATTTACACTCATTCTTTCACCTTCATCTTATATGCATTAAATTTTCAATTGTTGCAACTGGATTTTCAACACCTGCCAAACCTGCATGTGTTAATTTGTCTTTTGCATTTTTATTAGCTAAGGTTACATAATAATCTCTTGGAATAGATGTTAATAAAATTTGTTTGGTTGTCGGATTCACCGTTACCAACATATTGACATCACTACGTGATACAGTCGAAACCTTGCCACTTGTATCAATACCACTAATAAAAATCGTAAAAGTCGTACTTGTCACATCGACATTCTTAGATATATCCTCTACTTCACTTTCAATATCATAAGCCCAGATAACGCGTGTATCGCTTTCAAAATCTTCCTGATAAACTTCCATAAATACATAATTAGCTTCATTAATCAATATAGCAGGTGTTGTGCCATCATAAAGATCATTACATAATGTTTCATAATCTCCAACATTATAAGTACTAATCGTTGAATCTTCTTCATTTAAGGCAGCTATTGCTGTCGCTAAATTATCACTATCATCTTCATTATTGATTTCTATCACTTCGCCACTAATATCAGATAATGATTCATAATCACTTTCATCCAATACTAAAACAACCATATGATTTGTTTGTGTCGTTGATCCTGCAATGGCATCCAAAAATGAATTCCCCTGAACAACATATAGTGATCCAATCATTAAAAGAATACTTAGTAATATACTTAAACCTTTTCCAATAATATTTCTTATTTTGCCTTTTCCATTCTTAGACGGTTTCATTAAAAGAACCATCAGTATATCAATAATTACAAATACAACAATTGCGATAATAGTATATTTCATTGGCAATATACCTAAATTGAATAATAAACACACCAATAAAACAGAAGCAATCGTCTGTAATGCAAAAATAACTTTCCAATCTGTTATTTTACGAATAATATTCGTCATTTTATCCCTCTTTTCTTCAACATTAAAATATTATCATAATCATGTCTACATTTCAAGAATTAACAAAAATTCTTAATACTAATAACAAAAAGGATCAAAAGCAATGTCATTAAGTTTATTTTTAAGAAATTATATGTTAATGACTTTACG
>JAJQDJ010000155.1 GCA_021202205.1 Erysipelotrichaceae bacterium | reverse complement strand
GCCCTCCAAATCAGCCCTCCCTTAATTCCAGTTTCATTTTACAATACGGGGTTTACATTTTTTTCAAAATATCGTTGAAATGTTGTGGCTTTCAATAATTGGATTTGGTATAATAATAGCAGAGGTGAGCAAAAAAATGGATTATAATGAAAATTATCAAAGATGGTTAAATCATCCTGCAGTGGATGCTGCAACAAAAGCAGAACTTTTAAGTATGGGGGAAAAAGAAAAAGAAGATGCCTTCTATACAAACGTTGAGTTTGGTACTGCTGGTATGAGAGGTATACTTGGTGCTGGTACTAATCGTATGAATATTTATACAATTAGAAAAGCTAATGTTGGTTATGCTAAGTATATTTTAGGTTTAGAAAATGGAAAGGAAAGAGGCGTAGCTATCAGTTATGATAACCGTCATAATTCTTATATTTTCGCAATTGAAAGTGCTAAGGTTTTAGCAACTTATGGTATTAAGTCTTATATTTTTGAATCATTAAGACCTACTCCAGAATTATCTTTCGCTGTTAGATATTTGAAATGTGCTGGTGGTATTATGATTACTGCATCACATAACCCTGCTGAATATAATGGTTACAAGGTTTATGATGATACTGGATGTCAATTAATTCCTGAATGGGCAGATCAAGTTGTTCAATATGTTAATGAAGTTGAAGATGAATTAGGAATTGAATTAATTAGTAGTGAAGAAGCTTATCCATTTATGACTTGGGTAGGTGAAGAAGTTGATGAAGCTTATTATAAAGAAGTCATGGGTATTCAATTAAATCCTGATTTAGATAAGAATGGTTTCAAACTTGTCTTCTCTCCACAACATGGTGCTAATAATATTCCAGTAAGAGAATGCTTAAAGAGATTAGGTTATGATGTTGTACCTGTACTTGCACAGTGTGCTCCAGATCCAGATTATACTAATACTGCTTCTCCTAACCCTGAAGTAGAAGCTGCTTATGAATTATCAATTATCAAAGCAAAAGAAGTTAATGCTGATGTTGTTGTTATCTGTGACCCAGATGGTGATAGATTAGGTGTTGTTGCTAAACATGATAATAAGTATGTATTAATGAGTGGTAACCAATCAGCTGCTGTTTATTTGGAATATATCTTAAGTCAAATGAAAGAAAAAGGTACTTTACCAAATAACGCAGTTATGTATAATACTATTGTTACATCTGATTTAGGTGAATTAGTAGCTAGAAGCTATGGTGTGGATGTTGAAAAGACATTAACTGGTTTCAAATTTATTGGTGACAAGATTAGAAAATATGAAAAAACTGGAGAAAAACAATTTATCTTTGGTTATGAAGAATCTTATGGTTGTGTTGTTAAGGATTTCGTTAGAGATAAAGATGCTGTTCAAGCTGTATTATTAGCTGCTGAATGTGGTAACTACTATAAGAAACAAGGTAAAGATCTCATTGATGTATTAAATGAATTATATGCTAAACATGGTGCATTCAAAGAAACTCAAATTGCTTTATCTAAGGCTGGTGCTGCTGGTGCTGCTAGAATCAAAGAAATTATGAGTAATTTAAGAGAAGATGCTCCTAGTGAAATTGGTAATGTTAAAGTTGTTGCTGTAGAAGATTATCAAACATCTATAAGAACAGAGGCTGGAAAAGAAACAGTTACTGATTTACCAAAATCTAATGTATTAAAATATTACTTAGAAGATGGTTCTTGGATTGCTGCTAGACCTTCTGGTACTGAACCAAAATGTAAGTTCTACTTCTCAATCAAGGGTGAAACTGTTGATGAAGCAGCTGCAAAAACTGAAGTATTCCAAAAATCAATGATGGAAATTATTGGTGAATAAAATGACAAAGACGTTGAAAAATCAACGTCTTTTTTATATTTCATGATTAAGTATCATTTGCGCCAGTTCACTAAAACCATCATGATCATATGAGGATACAATTATTTCAGCTTTTTGTTTTACATTATCAGTGGCATTAGCTACTACTATTGGATGTCCTACACATTGTAACATTTCTAAATCATTATCGTTATCACCAATACCATAGATATCATTATTATTAATATGATAATAATGACATAGATATTTTATAGCATGACCTTTATTTACATTAATGTTATTAATTTCTAGATTGGCATCAGCAGAAGAAGCCATATAAAATTTATCTGAATAATGATTCCTAATCATATCTAATACTTCACTCTTATGAGTCACTATTTCTATTTTATAAAGATCTTCTTTTAATATTTCATCAATAAATTGATCATTAAATGCTGGATAATGATAAAATATATCATAGTATATTTGCATTCCTCTTAATATGGTATGTATATCGTTGCTTTTCATTAGACCTAAATGATATAAATTTTCCATAAGATTATCTAAGCTTCGTGTATATGTCTTATTTTGAGTAGATAAAGCATATATGAGTTTATACTTTTCACATATTTGAATAATATTCTTAACATTATCTTTGTTTAAAGGTACTTTTTTTAATAAAGTCCCATCTTCTAAATATATTTGTGCTCCATTCAAAGAAATAACAGGTATGTGTAGATCGTATCTATTTAATAATAATTCTTTAATGTTATTGTAACTTCTACCTGAAGCAAAACATGCTTTTATATTATAATTGATTAAATCCTTTATGGCTTTTAAATTATTGTCACTGATTAAATGATGATCATTTAATAATGTTTTGTCTAAGTCTGTAAATACTATTTTCATGCTAACTCCTAAATTTTATGATAGCCATCTTAATAAGCTCTAATATTTCATCTTCATCTAAAATTGTTCTATCTACTAAAACCTGAGAGGCAATGCCATGTGTGTAAAATCTTACATCCCTAAATACCAATACCGCTTTATCGTAAGATATATGATACTGTTCCATTATTTTATGAATAATAATTTGATTATAATCACTATTAATAGTTTCGTTTAAAGTTCTACTTTCACTCATATCTGAAACATAAATAGTATAAAATAAATGTTTTTCTTTTTTCGCAAATTCTACATATGCGAAACTTACTTCTAATAATTCATCTTTACCTTTAATATAGCTATTTGTAAAATCACGATAATATTGATATATCTTTTCTAACAGTTGTTGATTTAAAGCCTCCATATTGTCATAAACTCGAAATATAGGCATTGTAGAAATATTTAGTGATTTGGCAATACTTCTTGCGTTCACATGTTGAAGACCTTCATTTTTAGTAATGAGGAAAGCAGCGTTTAATATATCTTCTTGACTGACTTTTGTTTTGGGTGGCATATTATTCTCCTTTCATAACATTTGATACGTAACATATGTTATTATACGTGTTATTATTCAAAAATCAAGATTATTTATGACTATTACGATAATCACGTAAACGACGATAAAACGTTGATTCACTAATTTGAAATGCTTCAATAACATCTTTAACAGTGATTTCTTTACATTCCCATGCTTCTAACATTTCTTCAAACTCTTCATTTAATTCTATTTCTGGTCTACCAAATTTAATTCCCCTTTCTTTTGCGGCGGCAAATCCTTCGGCTTGTCTTTGACGAATATTTTTTCTTTCATTCTCTGCTACAAAAGATAAAATTTGTAAAACAATATCACTTAAAAAAGTCCCCATTAAATCCTTACCACGGCGAGTATCTAACAAGGGCATATCTAATACAACAATATCAATTTTTTTGACTTTTGTAAGAACGCGCCACTGTTCAAGTATTTCATTATAATTGCGTCCTAAACGATCAATACTGGTAATATACAATAAATCATCTTTTTCTAATCTATCCACCAAATAACAATATTGTGGACGATTAAAATCTTTTCCTGATTGCTTATCCATATATATCTGGCGTTTAGGAATATTCATTTGTTGCATTGCTATAAGTTGCCTATCTTCATTTTTATCATGTGAACTCACACGAATATAACCATAAGTAGTTTCCATAGTTTCTCCTTTCTTTTTTTGTTGAAATATATTTTAGCATAAAAAAAGATGTAACTTCATGTTACATCAATAATCAACTGTTATTGTTTTTCTTAGAAGAAAATCATAAACAATGTAAAATATAATTAAAACAATACCAATAACATTGGTTTCATTAAAAAATGATTCATATTTTACGATAATGCCATGATAATAGGCTATTATCATAATTAGCACAGAAACAATACCAACCCACCTATATTTCTGTCTTCCTAAAAATATTGAAGCTAATACACTACAAATAGCTAAAACACACAAAGTGTTATAAGTGGAAAAGGGCATATCATGAATAAAAAAACATGATAATCGTACATATATAAAAAAATGTAGGAATAAAGCTAATCATAAATAATAAAACTCTCAAATAAGATATATTATCTTCTTTCATGTTATCACCTTCATATATATAATAATAAACAAAAGATATGAATAATATCTCAAGTTTCGCACTTCAAAAATGGCATCATTAATATAAAAACATGGAT
>JAJQDJ010000156.1 GCA_021202205.1 Erysipelotrichaceae bacterium | reverse complement strand
TAGTCGTTTACCAGGCTGTCATAGTTGTCATAGCCGGCTGAGCCAAGCTCTCTGTAAATATAGAAATGTCATAATCAAATATCCAACTGGTAAATGTGGATATAGACTCTGAAAAAGCTTTTTCAACTTCTTCTGTATCAATGTCGTATGTAAAAGCTCCATCTTCAAAGAATTCCACATCGATACCCATAACAGTATTTCCTGCAAGCATAGAAAATAAAGCCTTATCTTCATCTGCCATACCGCTACTATCCATATCGCTTAACTTGTAATCAGCATGCCATTTGCCAATTTCCGATCCAGAATACTTTTCTAATTCTTGATTTACTCCGGTATCAGCGTTACCGCATCCGAATAATAATAAAACACATAAAGTAATTAAAAGCATAATTATACTGCCTGTTTTTGCCTTTTTTACACCAAATCCCTCATTTAATTGAAATCATAATTTTTTGCTAGTTTTCAGATAACTGAAAAAATACTTATTACACTAAAAAGTACACAGTTTATAACTTTAGAAACTTTATATTTGTTATCGCATAAACCATCACGAATTACTAATTTCAACATTGATATTGATGATATTATAAATGTTAAAATGATGAACCCAATAGTGTTATTAACATTTTTATTTACAAAAGCTATACTGATCGTAAATATAGCTATAGCTACCAAAATCATTTGCCATCTAATAGTGCCTGCAATCCAAAAACCATTGAATATTTTTCTTGAAATTAAAACTAAAACCACACCGCAAATCAAAGTAATATATGGAATCAAATATCCAGCCTTAACAAAAATGATTGATAAAACCGCAAATACTGTAATAGATATAGAAACGATTAGCGGAGCATAACAGTTCTTTTTTAGTAAAGCATATACAGGATATGTATTTTTCGCTTTATCCATAGATACAATAGAAAATCCAAAGACTAAATAAATAATTATTGAAACTATTAAAATTATATATGTTTCAACTGATTCAAAAGATACATAAGATCTTAATGAAACGCAAAATCATGCTAATGATAATGATAAAAATGAATCTGCCGCATCATTTGTTTTTGAAATGTTGTCCGCATACATAAATATACCCGTCAATACAATCATCAACATTACAAAAATAGGAACATTGTATCCAGAAAGCAATACCCCAAAAATTTTATGTAATTCATTACTTTGTGAAATCGATGAAAAATATACCGGAGAAATAATATTACCAATAATCAAAAATACTCCGATTAAGAAAGCCATCCAATATGCTTTATCAGGTTTTGTATCAGAAAAATTGCTTGTATTGTATAAATTATATTTACAAGAATAAATATCTGCAAATAAGAAAATAATTACTGTAAGTAATATAATTGGATAAGAAATAATTGATATTGAGAAAAAACATAAAGCACAATAAAAAAGACTTGCCAAACCAGAAGATTTAAAACACCTTTTTAGTACATAATGCTTAAAACATTCAGCAGTTGATACTGACGCAAATATTAAAAACAAAATGCCAGAAATTATTATTCCAAAGATGTTTGGTGTTGAATGATACGAATTTAAAATTTTATTATCCATAATTTCCGGAATCCACATTCCGAAAATAGTTAGCACTGAAATAAAAGTCATAAAAGAAAACTTGTTTGAAACACCTAATTCTGCCTTGTTCTTATCAAGCAGGGTACCCAAAAACAAAATAACTGACCCCACTAAAAATGAAACCAGCCCAATAAGAGTATAGTGAGAAAATAATGCAAATAATAAAAGAATCATTGCACATATATTGGCAGATGTAAATTTTATGTACTTCTTATTCATTAAACATTCTCCTTGTTCAGTTAATCGCAAGAATTAAAGGATAAATTGACCAAATTATCATCATTCCAGTAATTAATATTTTTAAATTATTATACTTTAGCTTTTTATATAAATAGCATGCAAAGCCATAAATTAGGGTTGGAGCTATTGTAAGCGGTATACCCCAACCAACCAATGTACTTCCATGGTGAACAGACTGTGTATTAACAAATAAAAACAACCACATAAAAAAGTTAAAATTCCACCAAGAATAAGAACTATAAAGTTAGTCTTTTTTTGATTTATAATACTCACTATGTTCCTTTTTACACTAGGATTAACAGCAAGAACACCTGGGCCTGAATACAATTCATATGCTTTACTAAAGTTTCTATTAAATATGTTTTCATTATAATAATAGTGGTCAGCAAGTTTAATTTTTGCCCTTGCATCTCCATTTCCCGCCGCTGCTTCAATCCATTTTAGTCCTTTTTCTACAGATTTTTCAGTTCCGATTCCATCATAATAACACATACCGAGATTATACATTGCCACCGGCGAACCGCTCTTAGCCAGTTTAGTATAAAGTTCAAGTGCTTTATCAACAGCACCATTATTCATAAGACTTTCTGCCTTAGCCAGTTCATTTGCAAGATGCCCTGAAGAAATAAAAGAAGATTCAGTACATTCAATATCTTCCGATATTTCCGAAGGTGCAAAAAACTTTTCATACTCGCAATCAATTTCCAGAGAATATAAAATATTATACAAATGTTTTTTAACAGTTTCTCTGATCAATTCCGTGTCTCTGACGCATCCGATAATTATGTTATTGATTTCTACGCTTGTAATTTTTTATCATTTCTTTCAACAAAATCCGAAATATTGCCGCATTTTAAAATTAGAACAATCTGATAAAGTTCTTTTTTATTCACTTCTTTATCAGTTAAAAACTCTATCAATTTATCTGTATCAAAAAGAGCATCCTTACCAAATTGCTCAATATAATTTTTTAACAAACCAACCATAATTAATCACCCTCAAAACCTATTTTATTGTTTCAGTTGAAAGTCTAATTTCTGAATTTCACTCAGCCATTCTGATGGAGAAAATGAAATTACTGATTCATTTTCCCTTAAAATATTTGTTTCCGAAAACATAGTGTAAAACATTTTTTTAGCTTATCTGTCAGCGAATTCCAACGTCGTACACATATTTTTTCATGTGCCAATCTCCCAATTGCATTTCTTTCGTCATTAAAATCAAAAATGAAAACCGGATGACTGATATACTGTCTTATCCAATATTTGAAGTCGTTATCTTTACCTATATCACAACTGCTTATATCACCATTATCGGAACATTTAGGAATTCCGTCCATTAAACTTCCCTCGTAGGGATATCTACCTATTAGTAATTTAAATAGTATTGTAGCAATTGCATACATTTCAGAATAATAATCATAAGAACATTCTCCAGCAAACGCATATGGATCAACACTTTCTGATATATAATCATCACTATTTAAATACACTTTCTTGTCAAAACCATTGCTAGTAAGATCACAGAATGCAATTAGGACGCTGTAATCTTTTTTATTCACAAAAATACGTCTCGCGTTCCAAACATGAAAAAGAAATGAGTGTTTGTACAATGAATCACAGGCTAACAAAAAGTTATTAACCAAAGTCTTAATATGTTTTTGTTCCATTCCGAGGAACTTCTCTTCAGCTGATAAATCTCCCAAGCTTTTCATTTCAGGGATAAATTTGCGTGGAAAAACTAAATAGTAATCATTATCTTTAATAGCGACATCTATAGGCCAAAAAAAGATTTGTTTGCTGGTCGTAAAATAATGTTAATAAAATCATTTAATGAAACAGAATTCCGTGATTTATTTAACTTCACTAAATAGTAATCCTCTTCGCTATTAATATGTGTAACATGTATTGCATGATTGTGACTTACAGTTTCAGAAAATTCACCTGTTTCTAAATACAAGTTATATCCGCTTATCATACTTATATACACATTATCTGATTCAATAAATTGATTAAACATCCCATCACCTAAATAAATCAAATTTAAAATATTTCAATATAAAATTCCGAAAGCAATCGTTTTCTATTTCTTTTTGCCAAAATTCAAACCTAAAAATCCTCTTTTTCCTTTTTTGGATTTCGCTTCGGTTGAGGTTATAACAAAATCATCATCAAAATCTTTTGGCTCTTTTTCAGAATAATGTTTGCTTTTGTCATCGAAAGAATTTGAAATTTTGTTATTCACTCCTGAGGTATTCTTTTTTTGTGTATAAAATCAGAGTCTGACTTCTTTTCATTTTTAATATCTAACTTTTCTTTTTTACGTCTGTTCTTTTCAAACTGATGTAAAATCTTTGATATTTTATCTATTGTTTCATCTTCACCATTAAGTTGACTGTACTTGTCCACAGAAATAATAAATTCTATCAATTCATTTTTACTACTAAAAACCTCAGAATTATAAAGTTCACTTAAAAGAATGCCAGTATCAGTAAAAACCGTTATATCATTTTTTAGAATAAAACCAATACATTCATTCTTCGAAAATTTAGCTACCTTGTACCAAAAGTCGATTTTAGTTTGTTTATCATTCACAGACAAACCTCTCTCCTGAAATTCTTTAATTATATTACGCTTCGCAGTATGGGTT
>JAJQDJ010000139.1 GCA_021202205.1 Erysipelotrichaceae bacterium | reverse complement strand
TCGAATTTGGAGGGCAGCCCTCCCTTAATTCCAGTTTCATTTTACAATACGGGGTGCGTTTATCCTATTGAAAGTGCATATTTTATTGTCAATTATCAAAAAATAAGATATAATATGCTTGTGCGTATTTGCACGGTTTAAATGATATCATAGGAATTATAGGAGGAATAATATGACACCATTCACTATTTTAACCTATGTTCTAGCCGTCGCTTTTGGTATTTTAATCTACTTTATTTTAACAAAGTTAAAAATCTCTAAAGCTAACGGAGATGCTTCAAAAATTATTGAAGAGGCAAATGCCAAAGCTGACAATATAGTAAAAGAAGCGATACTTGATGCTAAGACTCAAGCTTATGAATATAAGCTTGATGCTGAAAAAGAAGTCAAGGAACAACGCTTAGAAGTTACTAAAATGGAAAATAAGCTATTGCAAAGAGAACAAAACATTGATCGTAGAGATATTGCTTTACAAGGAAAAGAGAATGTTTTGGAAGATAAGACAAAGCAATTAGATAAGAAGAGTAAAGAACTAGGTAAATTGGAGGCACAGCTCAAAAAAAAAATTGATTCACAAATTGGGGAATTAGAAAAAATTGCAGCAATGAGTGCCAACGAAGCAAAAGAAGAATTATTTAAACAAGTTGAACAAAAAAGCTCTAAAGAAATGACTGCTTACATTAAGGAACAGGAAGAAGAAGCTAAAGCTAAAGCTTCGATGGTTGCTAAAGATATTATAGCAGATGCAATTAGTCGTTATTCACAGGAAGAAACGATTGAAAGAACTGTTAATGTTGTGGCTTTGCCAAGTGAAGAAATGAAAGGTAGAATTATTGGTAGAGAAGGACGTAATATTAAAGCTATTGAAAATGCTACTGGTGTTGAGTTAATTATTGATGATACACCTGAAGCGATTACGATATCCTGCTTTGATCCAGTAAGAAGAGAAGTTGCTCGATTATCTTTAGAAACATTGATTAGAGATGGAAGAATTCAACCAGGACGTATTGAAGACGTTGTTAGTCGTACAAAGAAAGAATTAAATGAAACAATATTCAAGGCTGGAGAAGATGCTATCTTTGAATTAGGTATTTCAAGAATGAATAAAGAATTAATCAGTATGATTGGTAAATTGAAATATCGTACCAGCTATGGACAGAATGCTTTGCAGCATTCAAAAGAAGTTGCTCATTTTGCAGGTATGATGGCTGCCGAACTTGGATTAAACCAGCAATTAGCTCGTCGTGCTGGACTATTACACGATATTGGCAAGGCAGTTGATCATGAAATGGAAGGGAGCCATGTTGAATTAGGTGCCAAATTCGCTAAGAAATATGGTGAAAATGCCACTGTTATTAATGCAATTGAATCACATCACGGTGATGTGCAACCAACTAGCGTTATATCAATTTTGGTAGCAGCTGCTGATACATTATCTGCTGCTAGACCAGGTAGTCGAAGTGAAACAATTGAGAATTATATTCAAAGATTAGAAAAACTTGAAGAAATATCTAAAGGTTTTGATGGCGTTGATAAAGTTTATGCTATTCAGGCAGGACGTGAAATTCGTGTTATTGTGAAACCAGACAAAGTTGATGATCTTACAAGTCATAAGCTTGCAAGGGATATCAAAGATAAGATTGAAAACGAATTGACTTATCCAGGACATATTAAAGTAACTGTAATTCGTGAGATTCGTGCTAATGAAATTGCTAAATAGGGTTTAACCTATCTTTTTTTAAAAGGAGGATTCTATGAATATATTATTTATTGGTGATGTTTTTGGAAATATTGGTAGAAGTATGATTGAAGAATATCTTCCAAAATTAAAGAATAAATATGATATTGATATGGTTATTGCTAATGTGGAAAACGCCACTCATGGTAAAGGACTAATAAGAAAACATTATGATTTTTTCTTGTTTGAAGGTATTTCATTAATGACCATGGGTAATCATACATTTTCTAAAAAAGAATTATTAGATTATATCGATGAAGCTGATCGTTTGATTGTGCCTTATAATCAACCTAAAGCTTTACCAGGTATAGGTTCTAGAGTTGTTGAAATCAAAGGAACAAAGATAAGAGTAACCAATTTACTAGGTTTAACATTTATGGATGGGAAATCACAAAATCCTTTTGAAGCTATTGATGAATTATTAAAAGATGATACGAGCGATATTCATATTGTTGATTTCCATGGGGAAGCGACAAGTGAAAAGATAGCTTTTGGTTATTATTTGGATGGTAAAGTTTCAGCAGTATTAGGTACACATACCCATGTTGCAACTGCAGATGAAAGAATATTAGAACATGGGACAGCCTTTCAATGTGATGTTGGCATGACAGGACCTTATGATGGTGTGATTGGCTGTGAAAAGGAAAGTATTATTAAACGTTATCAAAATGGTTTGATGAGCCCATTTACAGTTGCTGGAGGACAAGGCCAATTATGTGCTACATTATTAACTTTTGATCATTATCAATGTACACATATCAGTCGTATTCTCATTGATCCTCAACATCCTTTTGAAGCATAATTTGGATCACTTATCATATAGTATGATAAGGAGGAAATAAACAATGGAAACTATGAAAGTATCTTCTTCGTCAATTCCAAGTAAAGTGGCAGGGGCTTTAACATGTTTGTTAAGAGAACATAGTAAAGTTACAATTCAAGTCATAGGTGCAGCCTCTCTCAATCAGGCAATGAAAGCCATAGCAATAGCGCGAGGTTATATAGCACCAGGAGGGAATGAGATATATTGTGTTCCGTCTTTTTTTGATTTAACAATTGATAATCAAACAATTACATCACTGAGATTAAATGTAGAAATACATGAAAAGCTTTTTTGAATTTTGTGAAAAATAGGGATAATTTCATTTATTCTACAGGGGGATTAAGAGTTGTATAAAAATGGAAAAGAATTGATAAATTCAAATCTTTTCCATTTTCTATTTATAAGCATAATAAGGTATTTTGACAATATTTGAGTAGTTTTATTCCTTTTTTAAAGTTAATGTTATCGTTTTTATACCATAATCATTTTTTACAATGGTTATGGAGGTCAAAATGAAAGTTAATAAAAAATTTACAATAACCATTATTTTATGCATCATTATATCGATATTTATATCTTTCAATTATATGAAAAATACACAAGATGAATCAGATATACAAGAAGAATCAATCACTCAAGAAGAATTAGAATCAGCGTATGAGGATTGTCTTAATCAAACATATAGTGAAGACGAATTAACAGAAGAAATAAACACAAAAATAGAGGAACTTAATCAATATGTAGAAAATTACAATGTCTCGATTTATTTTGAAGATTTAGATTCATCTTTTACTTATACTTATAATCCAACAACAGTATATTATGGATGCAGTTTGATTAAACTTGTTGATGCTTTATATTTGATTGAAAAAGCTACAGAAGGTGAAATTGATTTGGATACTGAAACAATAACTTATACCAGTGAATATAAGAGAAGCTATAGTCAAGGGATGGCTACGAAAAGTTATGGAGAAGAAGTTTCTTTGCGAGAACTCATTAGTTATGCCATCATGTATAGTGATAATTCTGCTCATATAATGCTTATTGATTATATTGGCTTTTATAATTTACAAGAATATGGTCAAAGTTTAGGTGGTCAAGTGATTCTTCAAGGTGGCGATAAATATGGGAACCAAACTGCTGAAGATATGAATGTTTATCTAAAAAAAGCATATGAAATCATTACAACTAATGAAGAATATGGGCCATTTTTAAAAGAAATTATGGATAACGATGATAATAACGATTTTAATACGGATGATATTAAAATATATCATAAATATGGAAGCTATAATATATATTTTCATGATGTAGGTTTAGCTTTAGATGATGAACATCCTTATACAATTTCAATATTAACTGAATTAGGTAATTCTAATCATCAAGAAGTTATTCAAAATATTCATAGCATGTTAATTGAAATTCATGATTTACTGTATGGGGAAAAATCTTCAGCTTGTCAAATTCAAATATATGGTGAATAATAATATATCCTAAATTTATTGAGTGATTGAATCATTGATGAGGAAATCATCACTTCATGAAGATTAAATATAGAAATACAAGAAAAACACTTTTAATTTTCTTGAAAAATAGGTATAATAGAAGTAACTAAAAGGAGGAAATTAAAAAATGGCTAAATGTAAATTATTAATGCAAACAGCACAGGTTCAAAAATTAATTGACTATTTCGATGGATATGAAGATGATAAGGTTAAATGCAAATTCATCGGTAAAAAAGGAATTAAAGCAGAAGTAGAATGCGAAACTGAAATGTCTCCTGAAGATGCAGCAGCTTACTGCAAAGGTTTATTCAAAAAGACTAAAGAAGGATCATATTTATACTTCTCAATCCAACCAGACGGATTCTTTGGATAAAAATCTTAAAATAACCCGAATTGCAAGCAGAAAGTGGAATTAAGATGAAAAAAATTTAATTTTT
>JAJQDJ010000174.1 GCA_021202205.1 Erysipelotrichaceae bacterium | reverse complement strand
ACTGTAAGGTATATACCTGATATATATCTTACTATACTTATTATACGAGGAGAGAGAAGAAGACGTTCAGCTTCATGTCAAATTGATGACTTTACAAACGTTGCAGGTGGAGGAAGTTATCGTAATACTGCTGGCGATCGTATGAGATATAAAGTTCTTCATAAATTCCATGACTATAAAGCACGTTTTAAAGATTATCATATGTGTGTTGGCTGTGGTAGATGTATTGATCGTTGTCCTGAATTTATTTCAATCGTGGCAACTGTAGAAAAGATGGCTAAGGCTATTGAAGAAATTGAAAAGGAGGGTGCATAATATGAATAATCCTATGAGACCTAATCCTTGTGAAATATTAGATATTAAAAAAGAAACTGCACATGAATGGACATTTAAGGTAAAAACTGACGCTGTTCCAAATCATGGTCAATTTATGCAGTTATCAATTCCAAAAGTTGGTGAAGCACCAATTTCTATTTCAGCTTATGGTGATGGCTGGATGGATTTTACAATTCGTGCAGTAGGTAAAGTTACTGATGAAATCTTTAATAAAAAACCTGGTGATACCTTATTCTTAAGAGGTCCTTATGGTAATGGATGGCCTTTTGATAAAGAATTCAAAGGTAAAAACTTAGTATTTGCAGTTGGTGGTACTGGCTTGGCACCTGTTAGAAGTATGCTTAATAAATGCTATAATGAAGATTGTGCAAAGAGTGTAACATTAATTACTGGATTTAAGAATGAAGAAGGTATTGTCTTTAAAGATCAACTAGAACAATGGAAAGAAAAATTTAATACTTTCTATACATTGGATAGAGATAAAATTGATAATTGGAATGTTGGTTTTGTTACTGAATATGTTCCAAAAGTTGATTTTGATTCATTTGATGGTGATTATGAAATGATTATTGTTGGACCACCAGCGATGATGAAATTCACAGCTCAAGCTGCTATAAAATGTGGTGTTCCAGTAGAAAAAATCTGGGTTTCTTTTGAAAGAAAAATGTCTTGTGCAATTGGTAAATGTGGACATTGTCGTATCGATGAAGTTTATGTATGCTTAGATGGTCCTGTCTTCAATTATACTGTTGCGAAAGATCTTATAGATTAAGGAGGGCGACATAATGAATAAGGATATAGATGTAAAAAAAGTCAGAATAAATAATTACAGACAATCTAAAGTGCCTGGCGAATTCATGCTTCAATTACGTTTGCCTGGAAACTTAATCGAAGCTAAATATTTAGATGTTATTAAACATATTGCTGAAACTTGGGGCGATGGTTTATTCCATATTGGTACACGTCAAACACTTAATGCAACTGGTATCAAATATGAAGATATTCCTGCAGTTAATGAATATATTGAAACATATATTACAGAAGTTGAAGCTCAAAGTAATGTTAATATGAATCATATTGGATTGGATGATGTAGAATGGGATCCAAAATCTGGTTATCCTACAATTGGTGCTAGAAATATCATGGCTTGCATTGGTAACAGACATTGTATTAAAGGTAATTGCGATACAACTGCTCTTGCTAGAAAAATTGAACCATTAATTTTCCCATCACATTATCATATTAAAATCGGATGTGCTGGCTGCCCTAATGATTGTGTTAAAGCTAATTTCAATGATTTTGGTGTTATGGGTGTTTCAAAGATGACTTATCATCCAGAACGTTGTATTGGTTGTGGAGCTTGTGCTAGAGCTTGTGAACATCATGCAACACGTGTATTGTCATTGAATGATAAAGGTAAAATTGATAAAGATACTTGTTGTTGTGTTGGCTGTGGTGAATGTGTTATTGCATGTCCAACGGGTGCTTGGACAAGAAGTACTGAAAAATTCTATCGTGTTACTTTAGGTGGACGTACAGGAAAGAAAGATCCACGTTCTGGTAAATTATTCTTGAATTGGATCAAGGAAGAACCATTATTACAAATGTTTGGAAAATGGACAAAATTCTCTGCTTGGGTTATGGATAATAAACCTCAATACTTACATGGTGGTCACTTAATTGATATGGCTGGTTACCATAAATTTAAAGAAATTATCTTGGATGGCGTAGAACTTAATCCAGAATGCTTAGTTGCTGAAAATATCTATTGGGCTGAAAATGAACAAAGAGGAAATCTACACTTACTTCCAATAGAAAAACATGCAAAAGCTGGACCACAAGAATAAAAATATTCACTACGTGTTTTATAAACACGCAGTTTATTTTTAAGAAAGGTGAATAAAATGTTTTATAGAGGAAGAAGATTAAGAAAGAATCCTGTCATTCGTACGATGATGCAAGAAACAACATTACATAAAAGTGATTTAATATTACCTATTTTTGTGTGTGAAGGAACGAATATTTATAAAGAAATTGAATCATTAAAAGGACATTATCATTATTCTATCGATAATTTATATAAAGTTGTTGATGAAATGAATAGTTCAGGCATTTTATCATGTATATTGTTTGGCATTGTAGAACACAAGGATGCATGTGGCAGTGAGGCTTATAATGACAATGGTATTATTCAACAAGCCATTAAAAAAATTAAAGAATTAAATAAAGATATATATGTGATTGCAGATGTTTGTATGTGTGAATATACTGATCATGGTCATTGTGGTATTTTAGATAGTGATGGGTATGTGAATAATGATAAAACTTTAAAATATTTATCTAAGATTGCATTAAGTTATGCTCATGCAGGTGTTGATATGGTTGCACCTAGTGATATGATGGATGGACATATTTTAGCCTTAAGAAATGTTTTGGATGAAAATGGATTTATTAATTTACCTATTATGGGTTATAGTGCTAAATTTGCTTCTGCTTATTATGGTCATTTCAGGGAAGCGGCTCATTCAGCTCCATCATTTGGAGATCGTCAAAGTTATCAAATGGATTTTCATAATGGTCAGGAAGCTTTAAGAGAAGTAGAAGCCGATATCAATGAAGGAGCAGATATGATTATGGTTAAACCTGCAATGGCTTATTTAGATATTATAAAAGAAGTGAGCTTGAATTATAATATGCCACTATGTGCATATCAAGTAAGTGGCGAATATGCTATGTTAGTATCAGCAGTTGAGCATGGTTTAATGAAAGAATCTGTAATTGAAGAAAGTCTCATTGCCATTAAACGTGCGGGAGCTCAACTCATTATTACTTATTTTGCTTTAGATATTGCTAAAAGATTAACTTATTAGAAATGAAATGAGGTGTTAAAGTGAGTAGAATTGAAACATCAATGTGTTATGTTAAATCAATAAAACCTCATTTTCATAAAGATGAATTAGAGATAATATTAGTATTACAGGGAGAGATAACATATTATAAGGTTGAAAGGAAAGTAAAAGTTAAAGCAGGTGAATTTGTTTTTGCGAATAGATTTGTTCCACATTATATTGAAAGTGATGGTGCTACTATTTTAACATCAAAAATAAAAATTGAAGAATTTGCACATATTTTTCCACGTATTGCTTATGTTGAATTTATGAATTTTGATGAATTAATGGTACTTGATAAACCGCTTAAACAACGCATTAATCAAATTTTAGAAGATTTTATTATTAAAGATTATTTATTAAATAATTCCCAGGATACAAATCAAAAATATTTTAATGAAGATCTTATTGCTCAATTGCTTTTCTCTCATTATCAGCTTATATCTCATCTTAAGAAGGAAGATAACTATTTAAAAGATGATATATTAGATAGATATTATCTTATTGTTGAATATGTATGGACACATATACATGAAAAGATTGTTGTTGACGATGTTTTGAAATGTGTTTATATGAATGGTGCTTATTTTTCGCAATTTATGAAAAATATAAGTGGTAATGGATTTAAAGAGTTTGCGACGTATCGTAAATTGATTGTTTGTGTTGATATGCTGATAGATACAGACATGTCAATGATTGATATTGCTGATAGTGTTGGTATCAGAGATATGAAATCGTTTTATATTATATTCAAACGATATTTTCAAATTTCACCTGCAAAATATCGTGCAATGATGAGAAAGATTCAAAATGATTACGAACTTATTGATGATTTGGATATTATCAACAATTACATTGATCAATATTGTATACATTTAAATGACAATGATAACACAATTGAAAAAGCTTATCATTATCTTTATTCCTTTAAAAAGGATTTAAATACTTTAGAATATGAAATAATTATTAGTCCTTATCAAGATATGGGAGATGAAATTGACGAAACATATCAACCATATAAATATATTTATATGTTAGCTACTATTATTGAAAATAGTACCGCTAAATGTGTCTTAAGATATCCTTTTTGGATATTAAAAGATCAAAATCATTGGAATCTGTTATTAACTTCCTTAAGCAGTTTGGCTCATGCTTTTGGCTTTAATCCATAAAAAAATGGAAAATTATGATAGATGTTGATGATTTGAGTGATTTATCAAAAGCTTTGGAAATGAAAAGTATTATTTTTGAAAAAATTCATATGGAGTTTATTGTTACTTTCTATCAGTATGGATAATTAG
>JAJQDJ010000147.1 GCA_021202205.1 Erysipelotrichaceae bacterium | reverse complement strand
AAAATCAATGTTTTTTTATTTTAATGACGCACACGGTGCAAATGAGGTTTTTTAATATTTTTATTATGGATGTGTTATGCTATATGTTAATTATTCTCAAGAGGATGAAATGTATGACATATATATTGTGGGTGAAGGTGGTGTAGATGCCAATTCTAATAGTAGTTATTTGTTTTATGGTTTTGAGAATTGTACATCTATTAATTTTAATGACTGTTTCTGTACATCCAATACAACTGATATGAGTCATATGTTTTCTTATTGTTTATGGTTGTCAGATATAGATTTAAGCAGCTTTGATACATCAAATGTGAATTATATGAATGGTATGTTTTCATATTGCAGGGCTTTAACTGAAATAGATTTAAGCAATTTTGATATGTCAAATGTTGAAGATGATGAAGATATGTTTTATGGTTGTCCAGCTGGAGATAACTATTAAAACTATATAAAATAATATATCTTCAGAGCTTCTTTTGAAGCTCTTTTTTATATTTTTCCAATTTTTATTATTTAACATCTATCAAAAAAATAAATAAATTGGAAATTATATAATGTGAAAGAATATATAAAAGTTTATGTTTGAGCAATTTATCTTCTAAAAAATTCACAGAAATAAATATTATATGCTTAAAAATGATTGATTTAACATTTAGTTTTCTATATAATTATGTATAGAAATAGACTGTTAAAAAGCATATATTATGACAGTTAGGAAAGGAGAGTAAAATGAGAAGGACAAAAAGGTTTGTAGCTATACTGTTATCATTAATGATGATGTTTTCTTTATGCTGTAATGCTACTTATGCAGAGGATGATAGTTTAATCATTTCAGATTCGAATATTGAAGAAGAAGAAATTGTAGATGATGAAGAAACACAAGATGAGGATTTAGTAGTTACTACAGCGGATGATACTGATGTTATAGTTTCTGACGAAACGACATCAACTAATGTTATTACTAGTGTATCTAATAGTGGAACTACTAATACTTCAGCAAGTGATGAAGTTCAAGCATTAATTGATGCACTTCCTACAGTTGAAGAATTAGAATTATTATCTACAGATGAATTAAATGAAGTTTATGCTAATATTCAGGAAGCTAATGATGCTTATGAGGCTTTATCTGATGATGAACAGGCTTTGGTTGATGATAGCAAGTTGGATGAATTATTTAATTATTTTAATAGTTTAACCACTGCCACCGATGATGAGGATACTGACAATGTACTAAGTTTAAGCAGTGGTCCAATTGTAATTAATACAAATGGAGATTATACAATTAGTGGTTCTATAACATTAACTGATGGACAAGCAGCGATTACAGTTGCTGAAGGAGTTAGTGCTTATATTACATTGAATAATGTTGATATAACTGTTCAAGGAGAAACAGGAGTACATAGAGCTGGTATCTATTTAATGGATGGTGCTAGTGTTACTTTAACATTAGCAGGTACAAATAGTATTACTGGTAAAGATTTACCTACTATTACTAAAGATTCTAGTACAGATGTTATTGGTATTTGGATTGGTGGTGCACCTTCAGATAGTTCTACGTCTAATGGTGGTACTTCTTTAACAATCAATGGAACAGTTTCACTTGCAATCAATGAAGTTGGTACAGGTATTTCAAATACAGCTAAGAATAGTTTAACAATTAGTGGTACTACTGTTACTATGGATAATATCTATATGTTAGATAGTACAGTTTCTGGTATGGGTATCTATAATAATGGTACTTTAGAAATTCGTGATGGTGCAACATTAAAAATTAGTAATGTTAACAATGATAACTTAAGCGGTACGTATATCAGTTATAATAATGGTTATGGTATTGCCTCTCAAAATGAAGGTGGCGTTAAAATAACTGGTAGTAGCACAACTGTTTCAATTTATGGAGCATATAAAGCTGGAATTTATTGTTCTGATAAAACAGATAGTGATACTGACAATTATCTTACAGTCGATGATGGTGCTACACTTACTATTGATGGTGGATCAACATCAACAGATTCACAACATGCTGGTATTAAAATGGAAAACATTGGAACTATCAGTGTAGCTAGTGGAGCTTCTATAGATATTAGTAGTACTATTTATGGTATTGCAGTTAATGCTAACTGTTTAGTTGAAGTTGAAGTTGATGGTAATGGTTCTAAAATCAATATTCATGATCTTGCTTCTCATGGTAGTGGTCAAAATGGATTGACAGGCATTTATGCTGGTGAGAATACGATAATTAATGTAACAAATTCTGGTAATATATCTATCAGTGGTGCTGATCGTTGTGGTATTGCTTTTGAAATAGGAACTAGTGGTGAAGATGGTGTATTTGTATATGATGGAACATTAGATATTTCTAATTCTGGTAATGGTATTTATGTACAAGGTGGTACAACTAGTGTTGAATTTACCAATGGTGCAACTGTCAACATAGATGTGATAAGTAATTGTATTGGTAGTGACGGAGATAATTTACCAACAGGTCATATTTTAATGAGTGGTTGTGATACAAATGTGAGCTTCAATACAAAAGGTGCTGCTATTTCATGTAATTTTAAATATTTGAAAGTTGAAGATAGTGCAATTTTTGATTTACATACGACGAGCGAATGCATTGGTATGGGTGGATCTGCTACTGGTGGAACTCAAATTATTATAACAAGTAAAGCAACTTTTAACTTAAATAGCGAATCAGGTAATGGAATTGTTACATATGGAAATAATCATTATATTGAGGTTTCTGATGGTGCAACTTTAAATATGAGTGGTGAAGGCGGTACTGGAATTGTTGTTAAAAAAGACAATACTCACATTTATGTATTTGATGCTACTTTGTTAGTTAATAATACAAATGGCATAGTTGTTAGTAGCAATGATAATTTTTTATATGAAGATTCATTATCTCATATAAAAGCATCTAATATTTATGCTAATAATGGTACAATGGATTTCATTGTTATGGGCGGTACTTTAACTTATGATTTTAATCATGAAGATAATATTTGGCCATCTAATGCAACTGATATTGAAATAGATGCAATTGATTCAAAAGCATAGGGTGTGAATGATACAGCTTTAACACGTAGTATTAAATATAATGCTGCATTAGTAAACTTCATAGTTCCTGAAGATGATGATCATTTAAAATTTGATGCAATGTATCAATCTTTAAGTACATATAGTTATAAATCAGATGGTGATAAAGAAGAAGATACACTTTCTATCTGGGTTCCAGGTGTAGAAGTTTATTATAATTTTGATGACAATACTGATATTGTAGATACAGATTTAACAGGTGAATATGTTGATCAATTAGAAAACGATGGTGTTGATTTTGTACTACAATACGATAATACAATTGAACCTTATGATATGGTTATTAGAGGAAAGAGCATTGCATTCTCAGCAGTTTCAACAGATGATGAAGAAACATTAATGTATGCACGTATGAAAGATGGAACAATTGTTGATCATGTTTTAACAGATAACGATGGTATTGTAGCATTGTATACAACAGAGTACACAACAAGCGATGGTGAATTATATGACATTCAATGGTACTATGGCAATACTGATTTAACTAATGATAATACTACTGATAATGGTCCATTAGCAACATTTGATCTTGACAGTAATGTTATTCGCGTAAGTACTGCTAATGTATATGGATTACTTAATGAAAGAGAAATTCATGTCAATTATGTATGGGTAAGTACAGATAATCCAACAGATGTTACAACACCAGATGATGATACAATCAAATCACATACTGCCTATGATTCAACTCCACAAGATGAAACAGAACAAGGTTATATACATTTGATGGTTGGTATTTAGATGAAGATTGTACTATTCCATATGTTGATGGTACAGTGTTAAGTGAAGATACAATACTATATGGTAAGTGGATAAAAGCCACAACTGACACTGATGAACCTACACCTACGACTCCTTCTACACCAGAAGAAAATACACCATGTGAAACAACAACTCCTACAGCTTCAACTGAGACAACTCCAAGTACATCAACTACTGAAACAAGTACGAGTGATACTACTACTGAAACAGTAAAAACAGGAGATATGACACAAATGGGCTTATGGATTGCATTGCTATTTGTATCAGGTTGTGGAATTGTAGCTTATAAGAAACGTAAAAGCATTTTAAAACGTTAAAAGATGGCTGAGGGACGATGTTTCCATCGTTCCTCTTATTTTACAAAATTAATGAGAAAGGGGATGAAGTATATTGAATAGCAGTGATATATGTTTTCAATGGCTTGAAGAAAAGAAAATATCTATTAAGCCATTATCTTATGATAAATATGAAAGAGCTGTTAATAAGTATTTATTGTCTTTCTTTCAACAGTATCCTATAGATAAATTAGATCAACATATTATTGAGGATTATCTTTATCATCAAATAGAACTTGGTATATCACATAGTACTGCTAAATTTCTTAAAAGTACAATCAAATCTATCACAAGAATTTGAAGTTTTAGGTATAAATTAATAAAAATCTCATAGTTATGT
>JAJQDJ010000015.1 GCA_021202205.1 Erysipelotrichaceae bacterium | reverse complement strand
GGAAAGGAACAGGTAGTGAAAAGCCTAAATATTATACCAAGCTTTGACACTACCACTAAATTTATGAGGTGAAATTAATGGAAAACGATCAAACAAGATATTTATTTGCACAAAGTATTAAAGACTTAATGACTCATCAATCATTAGATAAAATAACTGTTACTGATATTGTGAAACATAGTGGAATGACAAGGCAAACGTTTTATCGTTATTTTCAGGATAAGTATGATTTGGTTAATTGGTATTTTGAGAAATTGGCAGATAAATCTTTTAGACAAATCGGGAATTCTTCTACTTTAAGAGAGGGCTTGATTAAGAAGTTTACATTTATCTTAAATGATAAAGTATTCTTTGAACAGGCTTTTCAATCTAAGGATTATAATAATGTAGAAAATTATGATTATCAATGCATTTATGAATTTTATAGTCATATTATTGAAAAGAAGATAGGGGAAATACCTTATGATATTAATTTCTTGTTAGAAATGTATTGTCATGGTTCTATTACTATGACGGTTAATTGGGCTATAAATGGAATGAAAGAATCACCAGAATTATTATCTGATTTATTGATTGATGCCTTGCCTCCTAAATTAGAGGCATTGTTATCTGATTTATAATAAATTGTTTTGATAGTGATAGCTATAAATATAATTTACAACCTCGCTATAGCTATTTGTACCTTCTGCAACAGAATTGGCTTTTAAATAGGC
This sequence comes from Erysipelotrichaceae bacterium, assembly GCA_021202205.1. GTDB lineage: Bacteria > Bacillota_I > Bacilli_A > Erysipelotrichales > Coprobacillaceae > JAJQDJ01. The sequence goes on along the minus strand of JAJQDJ010000015.1, from coordinate 3,824 downwards.
ATCGTTGATCGTATTGGTGATTTCAGCAAGAGTATCATTATCATTCCAAAATTGCTGGTTTTCTTTAAGATCTTCGTAGGCTTTTTCTGGCAATTGATTATAATAGTAACTTACATCAACATCATTTTTGTATAAAGCATTACTAACATAAATATAAGCTATTAAATAACCACTATAATTAAAATATTCATTATCACTATTGATACAAGCTAAATAAGCAATAAAATTGGCTTCGCTTTCAACCATATAACTTTGGAGATGCGATAATTCATGACAAATAGTGAATGGTTTTTGAAATTGGGGAATTTCTACATTATAGTTAGCTTCTAGCGTGAAGGGAGAAAAGGTGCCTGTTAAATGAGACAATGTCATTATATGAGAAAATAATAATGGTTTAGCATTTGGATAATAGCCAGGAATAATATTGTTCATGGCTGTTTTTGCATTTTGGATAATTTGCGAATCAGATATTTTATTGATATCAATTTGATTGATTTGATCAATAATATATTGACATAAAACTTCTAAATCATCATTATTATAGTCCACAAGTGTTATATCAAGTGTTTGCGTTATGGATGATCTTTTATAGTTAATTCCACATGTACACGTAAATATTAATGCAATGATTAATAAATAACGTATAATAAAAGTTAATGATCGTATTTTAATGATAAGATATATCAGACCAATGATTAAACCAATCACTACAAATTCAAAAACTGAAAACGGAAATAAGCTCATGAACCTTCCAATAGTGTTAACATAGATGGGAGAAATATATGTGGCATATAATGATACTAGTGGAGAAATGAAAAAAGCTAGTAATTGGATAATAATGATAATACTAGCTATGATAAGATTTTTTCTCATATGTTTTTGTTGATTCTCTTTCAATTAATAAGCAAGGAAGGGTGGTATGTATGGGTGTCTCAGAATCATATTGACTTAAAAGATGATAGACAATATTAGCACCATATTCACCCATTTGTGCTGTAGGGGCATAAACAGTTGTAAGAGGTGGTGTAGTAAAGCTAGCCTGCTTAATATCATCAAAGCCAACAAGAGATATATCTTCAGGAATACGAATATTATGCTCATTTAAAGCACGCATAGCTCCAAAGGCAATTGGATCGCTGGCACAAAATAGTGCTGTTGGTGGATTATTTGAGAGAATCCTATCACACACCATTGCATATCCTGATTCTACTTTAAAAAGTTCTTCTCTAACATAAGGTTGATATTCAATATCATGTTCTTCACAGTATTTGATAAAAATTTCTTTTCTCACATCATGATAAATACTGCCATCATTTAAATATTCCTTCCCACCTAAAAATCCTATCTTATGATGATTTAATGAAACCAGATAATCTAACACATCATATATTGCTTGATAGAAATCCAAAGTAATGGTATTATCATGGAAATCATCACTTAACATATCCAGAAAAAGCGTATGAGATGATAATTTCTTAAATGCATTTTGTTCTGCTTTACTAAATTTCCCAATACAAATCAGTCCATCGACATTTTTTAATTCACCTAGGTCATCATTTTTAAATGTTCTAATCAAATGAATATTATTTTGAATACAAAAATTTTCAATTCCTTGTCTAATTTGTAGATAATAAGGATCATCCAGCTCTTGCTGTAATGAATACCATTGCACCATTCCCAAAGTAAATTGATTTTTTACAGGTCTTCTTTTTTTTATATAATTCAAATCTTTAGCAGCCTGAAAAACAGTATTACATGTTTCTTCAGGAACAGAAAGTGTTTTATCATAATTTAAGATACGTGATACTGTGGCTGTAGAAACATGGGCTCTATTATCACACTTTTTATGTTTAGTAAAGTTTACGAAACAAAAAAATTATGTTAAAATAGTCGATAGGAGGAAGAAAAAATGAGCGAATTATATGATGCATTATTAAATAGAAGAAGTGTTAGAAATTATTTGGATAAATCTGTACCAAAAGAAATTATTGAAAAAATTGTAAAAGCAGGTACTTATGCGCCAACAGGTATGGGACGTCAGTCACCTATTATCATTGCAGTTACAAATAAGGAAATGCGTGATAAGTTATCAAAACTTAATGCTCAGGTAATGGATAGAGATATAGATCCATTCTATGGAGCACCAGCTGTTTTAATTGTTTTAGCTAATACTGAAGTTCCTACACATGTTTATGATGGTAGCCTCGTCATGGGACAACTGATGTTAGCTGCTTATAATGAGGGTGTATCTAGTTGTTGGATTCATCGTGCCAAAGAAGTTTTTGCCAGTGATGAAGGCAAAGCTATTTTGAAGGATTTGGGTATTGAGGGAGAATATGAAGGCATAGGGCATTGTATATTAGGATATAGTGATACTATACCAGATGCTAAAGAAAGAAAAGAGAATTATGTTTACTATGTAGACTAATTCTTTTTTTCTTGACAAATGTATTTGCTTTAAGTAATATATGTAAAGGAAGTGAATGATATGAAATTAATGTTGTTGGTCGTTATTATTGGTTCGGTTTTATATTCATTATTGAAAGTATATATTTCTAACCGATATGCTAAAAAAGAATTACCTTTAGAAGTTAGTGATATTTATGATGCAAAACGTTATCATGAATATTTGGCTTATAAAGCTGAAAATCAAAGACTTAGTTTGATTGGTTTGGTTATTAATACAGGTTTTAATATATTTTTTATTTATTCAAATTTTTATGAGTGGCTCGATACTTTCAGTCATAATCCCTATATTCTTTGTTTGTATACATTGTTGATTATAACGATTATTGATAGTATCTTTACAGTCATTGTAGATTATTACGATACATTTTATATTGAAGAAAAATATGGCTTAAATAAAAAAGATCTTAAAGAGTTTATAAAAGATGAAGTGATTGATATTGTATTTTCTACATTTTTAATGATTATAATGATAATGTTTATTGTTTTTGTGTGTGAAAATATATCTCGATTTGTTGATATTGAAAACATAACATATGTTCAATCACTATTAGTTATGGGTGTCATTTGTATTGTATTTGGAGTTATTATAATATTGATTAATATATTGGCATATGCTGTATTGAAAATGCAATATCAGTTTGTAGATTTAGAGGAGGGGCCTTTACGTCATGATATAGAAAATATGCTAGTTGGATGTAAAAAGAAAGTGAGAAGAATTATGGTTTATAATGAGTCAAAGAAATCGACAACAAAAAATGCTTTCTTATTAAATTTGTTTGGTTATCGTGAATTTGGAATTGCTGATAATTTTATATCAGGGAATGATTATCGTGAGTTATTGGCTGTTTTAGCTCATGAGGTGGGTCATTTAAGACATAAGAAGAATATTTATAATTATCTAAAATATGTCTTATTGATTTGTATGTTTTTCTTGTTTGTTTATCTTTTGGCTCATGTATCACTGTTAGAGAATTTATCATCAAATATATTACAGACATTTAATATAACAACTGTTAATTATTATTTAATAGTTTTTGTTATAACAACTTTATTAAAACCTATTATGTTTATTTTGAGTGTCTTTAATAATTATGCTACAAGAGTTGAAGAATATGAAGCAGATAGTCATAGTGTATCATTAGGATATGGGACAGAGCTCATTCATACATTTAAAGAATTAAGTAAAGATGAACTTGTGAATGTCAATCCATCCCCAATTATAGAATTTTTAGAATATGATCATCCAGGTATGTATCATCGTATTAAAGCCATTGAAGAGACAATGAAAAAGAGTGCCTAGCACCAATGTCATTAAGTTAAGATTTGGTGACATTCCCCTTCTCAAAAATGAGAAG
>JAJQDJ010000253.1 GCA_021202205.1 Erysipelotrichaceae bacterium | reverse complement strand
GCCCTCCAAATCAGCCCTCCCTTAATTCCAGTTTCATTTTACAATACGGGTTCAATACAAAAAATAAAAAATAAATTGACAACTATTTTTATATATGTTATAAATACTAAGGTGCCCTTAGGGGACAAAATTATTTCGGTGAAATTTGAAACACCCGGAATTGTGTGTTAAGTTAAGAAAGGAGAAAGACATGCCTACAATTAATCAATTAGTTAGAAAAGGACGTAGTGAAAAAACATCTAAGTCAAAATCACCAGCGTTAAATAGAGGTTACAACTCTTTAGCAAAAAAATCTACAAATTTGAGTTCACCTCAAAAGCGTGGTGTTTGTACACGTGTGGCCACTATGACACCAAAGAAACCTAACTCTGCCTTACGTAAATATGCCCGTGTTCGTTTATCAAACGGTATGGAAGTGACTGCATATATTCCAGGTATTGGTCATAACTTACAGGAACACAGTGTTGTGTTGATTCGTGGCGGACGTGTTAAGGACTTGCCAGGGGTTCGTTATCATATTATTCGTGGTACAATGGACTGTGCAGGTGTTAAAGATCGTAAGCAGGGACGCTCATTATATGGAGCTAAAAAACCTAAAAAATAAAAGATAGGAGGAAAATTAGATGTCAAGAAAGGGACGTGCAGAAAAAAGAGAAGTTCTACCTGATCCAATTTACAATTCCAAGGTAGTAACGAAATTAATTAATAACATCATGCTTGATGGTAAAAAAGACATTGCGCAAAACATCTTATATGAGGCATTTGAAAAAATAGAAGCAAAAACTGGTGAACCAGCTATGGATGTATTTGATAGAGCTATTAATAACATTATGCCAGTTCTTGAATTAAAAGCAAGACGTGTTGGTGGAGCTAACTATCAAGTACCAGTTGAAGTATCACCTGAAAGAAGAATGACATTAGGATTAAGATGGTTAACTAACTATTCTCGTTTAAGAAATGAAAAAACAATGGTTGATCGTTTAGCTAATGAAATTATGGATGCTGCTAATGGTACAGGTGCTTCTGTAAAGAAAAAAGAAGATACTCATAAAATGGCTGAAGCTAATAAAGCTTTCGCTCATTTCCGTTGGTAATTATTTAGAAATTTATTTTGAAAGGAGAAAATTATGGCTCGTGAATTTTCGTTAGAAAAAACTCGTAATATTGGAATCATGGCACATATCGATGCTGGAAAAACAACTGCAACTGAACGTATTCTATATTACACTGGTCGAATTCATAAAATTGGTGAAACACATGATGGTGCTTCTCAAATGGACTGGATGGAACAAGAGCAGGAACGTGGTATTACAATCACATCAGCAGCTACTACAGCTCATTGGAATGGATACCGTGTCAATATTATTGATACTCCAGGCCATGTCGACTTTACTGTTGAAGTAGAACGTTCTTTACGTGTGCTTGATGGTGCAGTCACAATACTTGACTCTAAAGCTGGTGTTGAACCACAAACTGAAACAGTTTGGCGTCAAGCAACAACTTATGGGGTTCCTCGTATTGTCTTCTGTAATAAAATGGATGCTACTGGAGCAGACTTTATTATGTCATTAGAATCTATTGGTAAACGTTTAGGAGCAAATGCTGTTGCGTTACAATTACCTATTGGTGCTGAAGATACTTTTGAAGGTGTCATTGATTTAATCAAGATGCAAGCTATTTACTTCAAAGGGAACAAAGGGGAAGAAGTTGTTTATGATGAAATTCCTGATGATTTAAAAGATCAAGCAGCAGAATATCGTGAAAAAATGATTGAACAAGCCGCATCATTTGATGATGACTTAATGATGAAAGTCTTAGAAGAGGAAGAAGTTACTGAAGAAGAAATCAAATCAGCAATTCGTAAAGGAACATTAGCTGTTGAATTATTCCCAGTTCTTTGTGGTTCGGCATATAAAGATAAAGGCGTTCAACCAATGTTAGATGCTGTTATCGATTACTTACCAGCACCAACAGATATCCCATCTATTAAAGGTGAAGATGAAAATGGTAATGAAGTTGCTAGACATGCAAGTGATGATGAACCATTCGCCGCTTTAGCATTTAAGATTATGACAGACCCATTTGTTGGAAAATTGACATTCTTCCGTGTTTATTCAGGACATATCTCTTCAGGATCATATGTATTGAATTCAACAAAGGATAAAAAAGAACGTTTAGGACGTATTTTACAAATGCATGCCAATACTCGTAAAGAAATTAGTGAAGTTTATGCAGGTGATATTGCTGCAGCTGTAGGTTTTAAGAATACAACAACTGGAGATACTATTTGTGATGAAGATAACTTTGTAATCTTAGAGAAGATGGAATTCCCTGAACCAGTTATTGAATTGGCTATTGAACCAAAAACAAAACAAGACCAGGATAAATTAAGTAATGGTTTAACTAAATTGGCAGAAGAAGATCCAACATTCAGAGTTTCTACAAATCCTGAAACTGGTGATACTATTATTGCTGGTATGGGTGAATTACACTTAGATGTTATTGTTGATCGTTTAAAGAGAGAATTCAAAGTTGAAGCTAATGTAGGTGCTCCACAAGTAACTTATCGTGAAACTATTAGAAAGGCTGCAGATTGTGAAGGTAAATTTATTAGACAATCTGGTGGTCGTGGACAATATGGTCACGTATGGATTAAATTTGAACCAAATGAAGGTAAAGGCTTTGAATTCGTTGATGCTGTTGTCGGTGGAACAGTGCCTAGAGAATACATTGGCCCAGTTAAGGCTGGCTTAGAAGATGCATTAAACAATGGTATGATTGCTGGATATCCAGTATTAGATATTAAAGCTACACTATTTGATGGTTCTTATCATGATGTCGATTCATCAGAAACAGCCTTTAAAGTAGCTGCTAGTTTAGCGTTAAAAGAAGCTGGTAAGAAATGTGATCCAGTTATCTTAGAACCAATCATGGCTGTTGAAGTTGTTGCACCTAATGAATATTTAGGTAGCGTTATGGGAGATATTTCATCTCGTCGTGGTATGATTGATGGACAAGAAGAAAGAGGAAATGCTATTGTTGTACAAGCTAGTGTACCTTTATCTGAAATGTTTGGATATGCTACAGATTTAAGATCTTTTACGCAAGGTAGAGGAAACTATACTATGCAATTTGATCGTTATGAACAAGTACCAAAATCAATTAAAGAAGAAATTATCAAGAAAAACGGTGGAAATAATTAATTATACTTTAAGTATTGCAATTTTGGTTTAAATCATTTAGAATGTATATTGAAATTTAGAAAAATTATAGGAGGAAGTTTATAAATGGCTAAAGAAAAATTTGACCGCTCTAAAGCGCACGTTAATATTGGAACTATTGGTCACGTTGACCATGGAAAAACTACTTTGACAGCTGCTATCACTAAAGTATTAGCTGCTGAAGGACAAGCTAAAGCAATGGATTACGACGCAATCGATGCTGCACCTGAAGAAAAAGAACGTGGTATTACTATTAATACTGCACACGTTGAATATTCAACTGCAACTCGTCACTATGCACACGTTGACTGTCCAGGTCACGCTGACTACATCAAAAACATGATCACTGGTGCAGCTCAAATGGATGGTGCTATCTTAGTAGTTGCTGCTACTGATGGACCTATGCCTCAAACAAGAGAACATATCTTATTATCTCGTCAAGTAGGTGTACCTTATATCATCGTATTCTTAAATAAAACTGATATGGTTGATGATGATGAATTATTAGACTTAGTTGAAATGGAAGTTCGTGAATTATTAGATGAATATGATTTCCCAGGAGATGATACTCCAATTATTCGTGGATCTGCATTAAAAGCATTAGAAGGAGATCCTGAATATACTCCAGCTATTCATGAATTATTAGATGCTATTGATTCTTACATCCCTACTCCAGTTCGTGATACTGATAAACCATTCTTAATGCCAGTAGAAGATGTATTCACAATTACTGGTCGTGGTACAGTTGCTACAGGACGTGTTGAAAGAGGTATGTTAAAGATGAATGACCCACTTGAAATCGTTGGTATTCATGAAACTCAAACTACAGTTGCTACTGGTATCGAAATGTTCCGTAAGTTATTAGACTTCGCTGAAGCTGGTGACAACGTTGGTGTATTATTAAGAGGTATCAACAGAGATCAAATTCAACGTGGACAAGTATTAGCTAAACCTGGTTCAGTACATCCACATAAGAAATTTAAATCTCAAGTTTATATCTTATCAAAAGAAGAAGGTGGACGTCATACTCCATTCTTTGCAAACTACAGACCACAATTCTATTTCAGAACTACAGATGTTACTGGTGTTATTTCTTTACCTGAAGATGTAGAAATGGTTATGCCTGGTGATAACGTAGAATTAACAGTAGAATTAATTGCTCCTATTGCTATTGAAAATGGAACTAAGTTCTCTATTCGTGAAGGTGGTAGAACAGTTGGTGCTGGTAACGTTTCAGAAGTTATCGAATAATTAACTATTAAAGGTGCTTAGGCACCAATGTCATTAAGTTAAGATTTGGTGACATTCCCCTTCTCAAAATGAGAAGGG
>JAJQDJ010000142.1 GCA_021202205.1 Erysipelotrichaceae bacterium | reverse complement strand
ATTTATTTTGACTAGATTTCTTGTTTTTTACATTATATTTTATGACATTCTATAACATGCGGACTGGATAAATTCAGGTGTACTACCACTTCTTGGAGGATCCATAATAATACAATTAATCGAATCATGAACATGTTTTTGCATATATTGTGTAGCATCTTCATTATAAAAATGAATATTGGATAAATGATTCATTTTAGCATTATTGATAGCATCACGATAAGCTTGACTGTTCAACTCGACACCAATAACCTTTGCAACTTGATGAGCAATTGTCATACCAATAGTTCCTATGCCACAATACGTATCTAAAACAACATCATTTTCTTTAAGATTTAATAAATCAATAGCCTTATAATAAAGCTTTTCGCATTGCTCATGATTAATTTGATAAAAAGAAGAAGATGATATCTTATAAGTCAAACCACAAAGTTTATCTACAATAAAACCTTTACCATATAACACACGTCCTTTATTTCCTAGTACAATACTTGTATTTCTTGAATTAATATTCATAACGATAGATTGAACACTAGGACAAGCTTGAATCAATTTCTGACAAAAATTTTTAGATCCTTGAAATACTTGATCATTACATACTATAACAACCAATGTTTGATTGGTTGTTATAGCTCTACGAATAAGAACATGACGAATGAAACCTCTGTTTTTGCTTTTATCATAAATAGATATATGATATTTTCTAAATAATGATTGAATTGTCTTTAATACTTTATGAGTCTTAGACAGGTTTGAATAGGAACAATATGATGCGTATTTTCTTCATATAAGCCGTATTCATATTTTTGATTAAAAGCAACTATGACTTTGTTACGATATTTATATGGATCTTTCATACCTACAGGATAATGAACAAGTTTTTCAGGATATAACTTTTGTATTTGTTCATGTTTTAATTGCAGTTGAGAATGATAATCCATGTCCATATATTGACAGCTGCCACATCGTTTATAGATATCACATTTCATCATAATGTTTCAATAAATCCATACAAAATATCATAGCATCTTTGATAAGAATCCAAATCTAGTGTTTCATCAGGTGTATGAATACCAGACATATTAGGCCCAAAAGTAATGATATCGATACCTGGTATTTTATCAGCCCAAACACCTGTTTCTAATCCACCATGAGTAGCTACCTCTTTTAATATATTTCCTGTACTTTTAAAATAATATTCTTTAAAAGCTTCTCTTAATTGTGAATGAGGATCATAGTCCCAACCAGGATATGGGTTAGATACTTCAATATAAGAATCGTATAAAAATGATATTTGTTCAATTTGTAGACACAATTCATTTCTAGCACTTTCTAAAGGCGAACGAATAGATATATCTATTGTGACATTATTATCGTGTGTACGTACAATTCCCATATTTAAAGAAAGTGTTGTTAAACCTGGTATTGTTTGTGATTCGTCCAATTTACCATTTGGAACCAAATACATCACATTAATAATTGCTTCGCTATCAATGCTATTGATACAATGCTTAGCTTCTCCTTTTTTTAAAGTCACTTTTAAATTAGGATCACTTATTGATAATTCATTTTTTATATCAAGAGCATAAGTAATAATGTGATTACTGATTATACCATAATTAACATTACTTGCAAATATAACCTGGCATTCACGAGGGATAACATTATTTTTTAATCCACCATGTATGTTTACTAATCTAATATCAATTCCATCTTTTAATAAATGATAAAGAATTCTTGCAGCAATCTTATTGGCATTTCCTCTGCTTTTATTAATACACTCACCAGAATGGCCACCTAATAATCCTTTAATATCCAAAACATAAACAGGACTATCATTTTCAACAAATTCAATTTGTTTGGTTATCATTAAATCATTACCACCAGAAGAAGATGTACATGTTTCTCCTTCTGTTTCACTATCCAAACCAATCATACGTTTTCCTTTTAAAGAAGATACATCTAATCCAAATGCTCCACACAATCCAACTTCTTCCTGTACTGTAAAAATACATTCTAATGGTGGATGTTGTAAGTTTTCATCACTCAATAAAGCTAACATATAACAAACTCCACAACCATCATCAGCACCTAAAGTTGTACCTCTAGCATGCAAATAATGATTTTCTACATATAAATCTAGTGGATCATTATCAAAATCATAATCACAATCTTTGTTTTTTTCGCACACCATATCCATATGCCCCTGCATAATGACAGGTTCATGATCTTCATAACCCTTAGAAGCATCCTTAAAAATAATGACATTATACATAACATCCTGTTCATATTTTAAATGATGCTTTTTTGCAAATTCTACCAAATAGTTAGATATTCTTTCTTCGTGATATGAACCATGTGGTATTTTTGTTATTTCTTCAAAATAATAATTAATTAAATAATTAGAATCTAATATACTCATTGTAATCCTCCCTTTAATATTAATTCTGTAACGCCTTGATTCATTCCTATTTCAATTCTTTCTACTCTAGGATGTTTTCTAAAACTTTTTCGTATCATATTTCTTAATGCAGTCCCATTATGATAACCATGTATAATTCTAATCATATATACATTTTTATTAGCACTTTTTAATATTTGTGTAATTTTATTTTTAGCCTCATTTTGAGTCAAGCCATGTACATCTATTTCAATCATGATATCAACTCCAATTCTTTATATGATAATAAACGATATTCACCTTCATCTAAATATGGATCTAATGTGAGATGATGAAATTGTATTCTTTTTAAAGAAATCACTTTATTCTGACAAGATAAAAACATTTTCTTTATCTGATGATATTTACCTTCACATATCTTAACTATACAATGATAATCATCAATAATTGTTAAGTCACTACTTAAACATTGATAATCATTATCAATGATCACTCCCTGATAAAAAATCTGAATGATATTTTCATTTAAAGGTTTTAGTGTTTTGACTTCATAATACTTTTCAATATGATTTTGAGGTAATAATAATCTTTTCGATAATGATTGATCATTTGTGATTAATAACAATCCTGTTGTATCATGATCCAATCTTCCTACACAATGACAATCCTTTCTATCTATCAGATTGAATACTGAAGGATATTTTTCATTTTGATTAGAACAAATATAGCCCTTCGGTTTATTCATCATTATATAAACAAAAGGATGACTATTAATAGATTGATTATCAACATGAATAATATCATTTATTTGTACTGCATACATGGTATTCATACAAATAATATTATTCACGTAAACATGTCCATGTTTAATAAGGGTTTTGCATACTTTTTGATTTCCTAAACCATTCTTCATTAATATTACATATAGTGGTTTAATGTATATTAATCCTACGCCAGCAGTCATTTGATCTCATATCTTCCTTTAAAACAATGCAAACTAACGAACCACGATGATAATCAGGATTATCTTGTAAAATATCTTTTAATGCAGATAAGCGTTTATGACCATCAATACATACATATTTATCATCATAAAGAGTAACACTAATAGGAAATGAAAAGCCAATTCTTAATATGGAATCATAAAGTTCATGAGAATAATCTCTGTATTCATAATCTATCTTAGATAATGGAACTTTTTGCATACGCATAAAATCACCTCGAATAAGATTATAACATTCTTTTTTTCTAAATAAAGAAAAAAATACCGCATTTTACATAAATCATGTTATAATAATAAAAACGAGGAGGACATACTCATGAATATGAATATATTATTAAGTCGTATTTTGACTTATCTTAATGGTACATTAAGCCATGATGCTTATTATGATTTATGTACATTTATGGTTTTTCATTATTTAGAAATTCAGAACATGGATGAAGAAACATTTCTTAAAGAAGTACATTGTTCAAAAGATGATTTTTATGCTTTTATAAATATGCTCGATTTTGATACATACGATGATTTTATGAAAGAACTTGTTAGATTACATCATGTGCGTTTAGATCAGATTAAAGATAGAATGAATGGCATTGATATTAATGAACTTGTTGATTCAATGGAAAAGGTTTACAGCAATGAAGAAATGCTATCATTTATAGATATTATATGTGAAAAACTCTATCAAGCCAAAAGAATTGTTATTTATGGTGCATTATATCCAGTATCAATTGCTGTTGAATTACAAACTGATATGATTAGTTTTGGTAAGCCTTTTATACAATTCCATTCGTATGATCCTGTACCTATGAATGAAAATGATGTTGCCATTATTATTAGTGCTACAGGCAGATATGTTAATAGCTTCCAAAAAACACATGCCGATGTTCATATCGAAAGAGCACACCAAGTTTTGATAACACAAAATAAAAAATATTTAAAAACAGGATCAAATGAAAAAGAAACTATTATTTATGTTCCTGGTAAATTTGATAGTATCAATTTTAATTATCAAATTATGACTATATGTGACTTAATTAGAATTGATTATTACGCTAAATATGTCAATAAGCAATAAGGAGAGAAAACTTTCTCTCCCAATGGCATGAACTTAAGAAGTACCCTCAAATGAGAGGGTACCTCTTTCT
>JAJQDJ010000026.1 GCA_021202205.1 Erysipelotrichaceae bacterium | reverse complement strand
GCCCTCCAAATCAGCCCTCCCTTAATTCCAGTTTCATTTTACAATACGGGAAATTCACAAAATATGGAAATATACCACATTTTTGTTTGAAGTGTTACCTTATTATGATATAATGTAATAAAGTTATATAATTTATGACATATTTTATATAAAGTATACTTATGAAAGGAGAATGAGGAAAATGTTGAAACAAGAGTATTTAGATAGAATTGATGCAATTGTTGAAAAACATAAAGACGAAAAAGGTCCTATTAAACTAATGCTTCATGAGATTCAAGATGAACTTGGCTATATTCCATCTGAAGCAATGCAGAAAATGTCTGAAACACTTCAAGTTCCAATGTCAAAAATTTATGGTGTCGTGACGTTCTATTCACAATTTACAACTGAACCAAAAGGGAAACATGTTATTTCAGTATGTTTAGGAACTGCATGTTATGTTAATGGTTCGCAAACGATTTTGGATCTTTTATCAGAAATGACAGGTTGTGCAGTAAATTCTACAAGTGAAGATGGTTTATTTTCCATTGATGCAACACGTTGCGTTGGTGCCTGTGGCTTAGCACCAGTTGTAAGTGTAGATGGGACAGTCTTTGGCTGTAAAAAGCAGCTTGAAGAATTAAAGATGCTTGTCTTAGATTATAAGAAAGAAGAATCTGTTGCATGAAACTAAAAGAAATTATTGATACAGTTTCTGCAAAAGAAATATATATTGATGATCCTCGTGTTTATGATATTGATTTTAATGATGCTTTTGGCACAGATTTAATGAGTGATGCTTTATGTACACTTCGTGATTGTGATGAAAGATCATTACTTATATCAGGATTAGCTAATATGCAATTATTTCATACTGCGAATACTTTAGATTTACCAGTTGTATTAATAGTAAGAGGTAAAAATGTTGATGATTATATGATTAATGGTGCTAAAATGGGTGGCGTTAGTATTATATCAACGGATTACTCAATGTATGAAACCTGTGGTTTGTTGTATGAAGCAGGATAAGGTAAAAATGCTTAAACAATATGATGTCAAAAAAGACAGCTATGAAACTGCAGGATATGCTTCCTATGATATTAAAAGTATATTAAAAACGATAGGTATTAATCCTAGAGTATTAAAACGCATCTCTATTGCCTGTTATGAAGCAGAAATTAATTTGGTTATTCATTCTGATGGTGGAACGATTACTTTTGAAATTAACGAAGATGACGGTACAGTGATACTTTGCTTTGACGATGTTGGACCAGGAATCCCTAATATTGAAAAAGCATTAACACCTGGATATTCTACAGCTTCGAATAAGGCAAGAGAATTTGGCTTTGGTGCAGGCATGGGATTGGATAATATGAAAAATTGTGCAACAACATTTGATATCCAATCATCTAAGGAAGGCACGCATTTAAGGATGACTTTTGTATGACATCCGTAATTAGCTGGTCTGCAAGTAGCTGTCAAGGATGTATTAAATGTTTAAAAGCATGTCCTGTGGAAGCAATATCCATTGTTAAAAGGAAAGTGCAGATTGATGAAGATAAATGCATTCATTGTGATATATGTATGCGTACGTGTCCATCTCATGTTTTAAGAGTGAATGGTAGCCATATATCCGATACACTATGTAAACATGAATATAATGTTGTTTTAATACCAACAAGTATATTGTCAGAGATGAAATCGTTTACAGAATTTCAGCAAGTCTGCCTTGCTATTAAAAAATTAGGCTTTGATGAAGTTGCTGAATATAGTGATATTGAAGGTTATCTTTATCATCAGGCATTAGTGGATAGCAGTAAACAAGAGGGTGTATGGTTGACGTCTTTTTGTCCAACCATTAATCAATTAATAGAAAAACATTATCCTACTTTATTTGATCAAATATTACCATATGAATATCCTGTAGAAGTCGCTGCTAAATTGATACGTAAACGTTATTCAGATAAAGATATAGGTATTTATTCTTTGTGTGAATGTGTTGGTAAAATGTTATTAGCTAAAAAACCATTTGGTAATGATGAATCCAATATTGATTACGCTTTAAGTATTTCTCATGTTTTTCCTAAAATTAATCATTTAAAGAATGAAGATACTTTGGATATTGATATGAATAAATATGGAGTGAAAAGTGTTGTCAGTCAAACATATAGCGATCATCATAAATCTTTAGTCAAGATTGATGGTTTAGATCAAGCTAAGCATTTTTTGAATTTGTTAGAGTTTGATAATTTAGAAAATGTTGATTTAGGAGCGTTGTATGCTTGTTATGAAGGATGTATTGGTGGTTATTATTTGTGGTCTAATCCTTATGATGGCGGATATCGTTTAGAAAATATGATGGATAATTATCAGCAGGATATTGTACATTTGAATAAAGAGGATTATCTCTTAGATAGAGAATTAGTTTTAAAAGATCAAAAATCGATGAAGGAACGTATTGCTTGGGTTAAAAGAATCAATGCAATATTAGATACATTACCACAATTTGATTGTGGTGCTTGTGGATTTGCAAATTGTCGTAGTTTAGCAGAAAATGTTGAAAAAGGTTTAGTAAGTGTTGATACTTGTCGTGTCAGAAAAGGTGGTCAATCATGATTTTAAAGGAATTTATTAAAAAAGTTCATTTAGAAGTTTGCAATGATGTAGAATTATCGAAAGATGTGAATGATATTTATATTGGTGATTTATTAAGCTTTGTGATGGCTAATGGGCAGGAAGGAGCTTTGTGGCTGACTGTGCAAAAACATGTCAATGTTGTTGCTGTGGCTTCTTTACTTGATTTTGCTGGTATTGTTTTTGTAGAAGGTGTAGAACCTGACGTACAAACAATAGAAAAAGCAACACAAGAAAATATACCACTTCTTAAAAGCTCATTATCTAGTTATGAACTGGTAAAGGAAATCATCCATGTTTTATGATTTGCATATTCATTCAGCCTTGTCACCTTGTGCTGATGATGATATGACTATCAATAATATTGTGAATATGGCTTATATTAAAGAATTGGACATGATTGCTATATCTGATCATAATTCAGTCAAACAGCTTTATCATTTAGATCAAGTAGCTAAAGATAAGGTCCAATACATTTATGCAGTAGAAATTCAAACAAGAGAAGAAGTCCATGTTCTAGGCTATTTCTTACATGATGTTTCTCTAGATGCTATTCAAGCTTTTTTGGATGAATATCTTATCGAAGAACCTAATGATGATGTGTATTTTGGGCATCAATATATACTTAATGAGAAGGATGAAATTATTGGCAACGAAGATCGTTTATTATTAAAATCTTTAGATTTATTATTACCTGATGTCATTCAACATATTCATAATTTAGGCGGAGTTGCTGTATTAGCACATGTGATGGCGAGACGTTTTTCAGTCATGAATATTTATTATTATATTGATGAAAAGTGGGATTTTGATGGTTTTGAAATTACTGATAATGCTCAATATGATATATTAGTGAATCAATTTCCATTTCTAAAAGATAAAGTCTGCTTATTTAATAGTGATGCTCATAATCTCTTTGATATTAGTGAACCAATTCATGAAATAGATGAGGATGTATTTTATTCAATGTGGAGGAAACGTTATGGATGAGTTATCTTTATATATATTAGATATAGCTTATAACTCTATTAGAGCGAAGGCTACACATATTACAATCAAAATTATTGATAGTATTAAAGATAATATTATTCATATCACTATTAGCGATGATGGCACAGGTATGAGTGAGGAAATGGTGAATAAAGTTATTGATCCATTCTATACAACACGTACAACAAGAAAAGTTGGTTTAGGAATACCGATGCTCAAACAAAATGCAGAATTAACAGGTGGATATTTAAACATTACATCGAAAGAAAATGTAGGAACAACAATTGATGTGACATTTATTAAAGATAATATTGATACACCTGTGATGGGTGATTTAATAGAGAGTATGTTAACATTGATTCAAGCAGATGAAAGTATTAATTATGATTTTGAATATTCAAGTGATGAAGGAAACTTTATATTAGACACAAGCGAAATGAAGGAAATACTAGGAGAGGTTCCGATTAATGAACCTGAAGTCCTATTATGGATAAAAGACTATATGAAGGACAATGTCACCAAATCTTAACTTAATGACATTGATATGAAGGAGGGTCTTTATGAAATCATTAGATGATTTAAAGAAGATTAGAGCAACTGCTCAAAATAGAATGACAATGCGTTTAGATGAGGATCATAATTATCGTGTTGTTGTAGGGATGGCAACTTGTGGTATTGCTGCAGGAGCTAGACCAGTTTTAAATACTTTAGTTGAAGAGGTTGCAAAACAAAAATTACCTGTATCTGTTTTACAAACAGGTTGTATTGGTATGTGTACTTTAGAGCCAATTGTAGAAGTATTTGATAAAGAAAACAATAAAACAACTTATGTTTTAGTTGATGCAAAAAAAGCAAAAGACATTGTAGAATGTCATTTAAAACATAACGAGGTTATTGAAGAATATACAGTTGGACAATATAAGAATTAGTCGTCTGGTAAAATGTCAAGAAAAAATTTAAATGATTTTAATGATATTTGACC
>JAJQDJ010000129.1 GCA_021202205.1 Erysipelotrichaceae bacterium | reverse complement strand
GTATGGTTTATCTTTTACTATTTGATTTCAATGTTTAAAACAAATATGCGTACAATGCAATTGTTTAAAGGTGTATTGTTGATATTAGCAGTGAAATTGGTCACTACATTCTTTAATTTAACAACTCTTAACTATTTGGTAGATAGTGTTATCAATTGGGGAATAGTTGCTTTGATAGTTATTTTTCAACCGGAAATTCGTACATTACTAGAAAAGTTGGGACAAACTCGTACAGAGAATCAAAAAGAAATGAGTAATGATGAAAAAGAAAGACTCATGGATGAACTTGTTAATGCGATTACGACTTTATCAAAAGAACAAACAGGGGCTTTAATAACATTTGAAAGATCCCAATCACTTATAGATTATATAAATACTGGGACAAGAATTAATTCTGATATTAAGAGTGAACTTTTATTGACAATATTTTATGAAGGGACACCTTTACATGATGGAGCAACCATTATTCAAGATGATCGTGTTGTTTGTGCTGCGGCTTTTTATCCACCAACGAATAAGGAGCTTTCACCAAAATATGGTGCGCGTCACCGTGCAGCTATTGGTATTAGTGAAATTACAGATTCTTTGACTGTTGTTGTGAGTGAAGAAACAGGGACAATTTCGTTTACGATTGATGGAGAATTAAAGAAAATTCCTGCTAAAGAATTAAGAGCTTCGTTGGTCAATGAATTGCAATGGTTTAAATCTGAAGAAGAAGGAGGTGTACCTCATGAATCAGAAAAGAAATGATCGTAAAGATATTCATGATTCAACTACCGAATTCTTTTTAAAAGTTGTACAAAAAGAAAAAAATAAGAAAGAAAAAGAAAATGCACCAATGGAAAATCTATCTTCTACAACTATGAAGACTTTAGATACTTTTGGCCGTTTTTATAATTATCTTAATCAATTGCTGGATAAAATATTATCTAGCAGAGTCACGATTATGTTGCTATCATTTGTTATTGCTGCAGTATTGTTTTATAATATTGCAGGCCAGGATATTATCGCTTCTCCTACAAGTGGCGTGACAATTGAAAATGTGAGCGTTTCTATAGAAGGATTGGATGATTCATTAGAAATTACTAATGATATACCTGATAGTGTGACTGTTGGTTTGATTGGATCTTCTTTGGATATTTATAGTACAACATTGTTAGCAAATTATGAAGTCTATGTTGATTTAACAGGATATGAGGAAGGAAGTTATACTGTTGATTTAAGGTCGCGTGACTTTAATGAAGATCTTACAGTAATGTTGGTTCCCAATACATTGGATATAACCTTGGAAGAAAAAGTGAGTCAAGATTTCAATTTAACTTATACATTTATTAATGAAGATCAGTTGGATAGTAAGTATTCAGTAAGCGTAGAAAGTCTCTCATTAGATACGGTTACTGTCAGAGCAAGTGAAACGACGCTAGGTAAGATTGCTAAAGTTGCGGCTTGTATTGATGTGAGTTATAAAAGTGAAGCTTTTGATCAAACTTGTACGATTAAAGCTTTTGATAGCAATAATGAAGAATTGGATGTAGAAATATCACCTTCTACTGTAGAAGTTTCATGCAATGTTGCAAGTTATTCTAAAACCGTACCAATTGAATTGAGTTTTACTGGAGAAGTAGCGAATGGTTATCAAATATCTAATTATACATTATCTCAAAGTGAAGTGACTATTTATGGTTTACAGGAAGAGATTGATGGTATTGATTCTATTGAGGTAAATGTTGATGTTTCAGACTTAAATTCTTCTACAACCTTTGAAGATATAGCATTGAATAAAGAAAATGGTATTAATAAATTTTCATCAGATACGATTACAGTATCAGTAGAAATTGAAAAAGTTGTATCGAAGAAGCTTGACAATATTGAAATAACAGTATTAAATAATTCTGAAAATTATAAAGTATCGTTTGTAGGTGAAAGTGGTACAGCTACTGTTTCACTCACTGGATCAGAGGAACGAATTGATGCTTTAAGTGCTGATAATGTTACAGTAACAATAGATATTGACGGTTTGTCAACAGGTACTCATCAGGTTAAAGTGAGTGCACTTGTAGATGATGATAAGGTTTCTATTGAATTGTTATCTTCAGAAACCGTGACTATTACAATTGAAAGGAACTAGAAAAATGGGAAAATATTTTGGTACAGATGGTTTTAGAGGCGAAGCAAATGTAGATTTAACAGTTGAGCATGCTTATAAGGTAGGACGTTATTTAGGATGGTATTATTCGCGTTATCATAAAGCAAGAATTGTGATTGGAAAAGATACAAGAAGAAGTTCATATATGTTTGAATACTCTTTAGTCGCTGGTTTAACGGCTAGTGGAGCAGATGTATTCTTGTTGCATGTAACAACAACCCCATCAGTATCTTATGTTGTTAGAAGTGAAAACTTTGATTGTGGTATTATGATTAGTGCATCACATAATCCTTATTATGATAATGGTATTAAGATTATTGATGGTAATGGATATAAGTTGGATGCTAAGATTGAAAATTTGATTGAAAAGTATATTGATGGGTTATCAGATCCTATTCCTTTTGCAACAAAAGATGACATTGGACGTACAATTGATTATTCAATGGGACGAAATCGCTATATTGGCTATTTGATGAGTATTCCAATGCGCGCTTTTAAAAATAAAAGAGTTGGACTTGATTGTGCAAATGGGTCAAGCAGTGCTATCGCAAAGGCTGTCTTTGATGCTTTAGGCGCTAAGACATATGTCATCAATAACGAACCAGATGGTCTCAATATTAATGAAAACTGTGGATCAACACATATCGAAGTACTACAGAATTATGTTAGAGAAAATGGTTTGGATTGTGGATTTGCCTATGATGCTGATGCTGATAGATGTATTGCAGTTGATGAATATGGCAGAGTTGTTAATGGTGATATGATTTTATATATATGTGGTAATGAGATGAAGCGTAAGAATGAACTTGTTCATAATACAATCGTTACGACAGTTATGAGTAATTTTGGCTTATATAAATCATTGGATAAAGTTGGTATTAATTATGAAAAGACAGCTGTTGGTGATAAATATGTTAATGAAAACATGGGTAAAAATGGTCATGTTATTGGTGGAGAACAGTCAGGCCACATCATTTTTTCAAAACATGCTACAACTGGAGATGGTATTTTAACGTCATTGAAAGTTATGGAAACCATGGTAGAAAATAAAAAAACATTGGCTCAATTATGTGATGGTATTGAAGTATATCCACAATTATTGATTAATGTTAGAGTCAAGGATAAAAAAGCAGCTCAGGAAGATGAGGATGTCCAGAAGGCTATTAAAGAAGTTGAAGAAAAATTAGGTAATGATGGCAGAATTTTAGTAAGAGAAAGTGGTACAGAACCAGTTGTAAGAGTTATGGTAGAAGCTTTAAGTGATGAATTATGTCATGAATATGTTTTAAAAGTTGTCAATACGATAAAAGCTAAAGGTTATGCAGTTTAAAAAAGCAAGTTTCACATTAAATCACAAATTATTGCCATAATGTATGGCAATAATTTGTTTATATTTAAGATAGAGGTGATAAAGGATGAAGTATCGTATCAATATTATCGATGACGAAAAGAATTTAAATGATTTAGTAAGAGCATATTTGGAAAAAGAAGGGTATATTGTTTATTCATTCTATACCTAGGAAGAAGCCCTTTTGCATAAAGATGATGATGTTCATTTATGGATTGTAGATATCATGTTGGATAAAAATAGTGGTTTTGATTTGTTGAATGAAATAAAGACAGTAAAGCCTGATATGCCAATTGTTTTTATGAGCGCAAGAGATCAAGAATTCGATCGAATTATCGGACTAGAAAAGGGTTGTGATGAATATATTACTAAACCATTTAATATTAAAGAGGTTATTTTAAGAATTCATAATATTTTAAAACGTGTTTATAAGGATGATCCTGCTTTAATTAATATTGATGGTTATGCTATTGATGAAGAAAAAAGAAAAGTCTTATTAGGTAAAGATGAAATAGAATTAACAACAAAGGAATATGAACTATTGCTGTATTTTGTTAAGAATAAGGGTATTGCAATTTCTCGTGAACAAGTTTTATCAAAGGTTTGGGATGAAAATTATTATGGTAGTGATCGTGTTGTTGATGATACATTACGTCGTTCACGTAAGAAAATGCCTGAACTTAATATTAAAACGATTTACGGTTATGGTTATCGTTTAGATTAATATGAAGGAAAAAAATTTAAAATTAATAAAGAAAATATCAATTTTTTAAAGAGGTTAACACTTCTTCAGCAGCTAATTGTCATATTTGGGTTGATTGCTTTATTTTTCGTTATTGTCTTAATGCCTATGATTGACAAGAATCTTAGTTCCATTATTGACAACTATATGTATGAAACTTTAGAAAGCTCTCAATATGCTTTAATTGAAGATTCCTACTATCCTATGGATCAATATAAAACAACTTATTGGGTTATCTATGATAGTTCATTAAATCAATGGACAAAAAGTAATATGATCATAGATAATGTTAATACATTTTATTATTATTTGTTTGGTGCTGATTTACAAGAAATTCTTAATAGTGATACGGATGTCATTCAAAATA
>JAJQDJ010000102.1 GCA_021202205.1 Erysipelotrichaceae bacterium | reverse complement strand
TATCCATGTTTTTATATTAATGATGCCATTTTTGAAGTGCGAAACTTGAGTTTATAATATAAACATTATGATGTCTAATGCTTATAATAAATATTTTACTATTCTTTTTATGAATGACAACAATATGTGAAACTATAAAATACATTGACATAAAACATCAATATTGTTTATAATTATATAGGTTATATTATTATTGCCCAGGAAATGAGGCGCTTTTTTATGCAAAAAGAGTATGATGTGATTGTTGTTGGAGCTGGGCCAGCAGGAATCATGACAAGTTATGAATTATATTTAAAGGATCCTAGTTTAAAAGTATTATTGATTGATAAAGGTCATGATGTTATGTATCGTCATTGTCCAATTAAAGATAAGAAAATTAAAACATGTCCAAAGATTAAAGATCATGAACCAGGCTGTTTACCAGCATGTTCTATTACATCCGGATTTGGTGGGGCTGGTGCTTATTCTGATGGTAAATTTAATATTACAAGTGAATTTGGTGGTTGGTTAACAGATTATATGGATAATGATGTTGTTGAAGATGTTATTCATTATGTGGATGATCTTTATTTAAAACATGGCGCTACTGAGGAAATAACTGATCCTACTACTGATAAGATAAGAGAAATAGAACGAAGAGGTTATGCAGTTGGATTAAAGTTGTTACGTGCTAAGGTAAGACATTTAGGAACAGAAGAGAATTTAAGAATTATGACTGAAATGTCTAATGAATTGAAACCTCATATAGATGAAGTATTTAAGACAACAGTTAAAGATATTATTGTAGAAGATCATGTTCAAGGTGTTATTTTAGAAGATGGTACTATTATAAAATCTAACTATGTTGTATTGGTACCAGGTAGAGATGGATCAACATGGTTGACAAAAGTCTTAAAAAATCAAGGATTAGAATTACATAATAATCAAGTTGATATTGGTGTAAGAGTAGAAACAAGTAATATTGTTATGGATGAGATTAATAAGAATCTATATGAAGGAAAGTTTATCTATAACACATCTGTAGGAACAAAAGTTAGAACATTCTGTTCTAACCCTAGTGGACATGTCGTTATAGAAAATCATTCAGGAACAATGTTAGCTAATGGCCACGCTTATCACGATCCTCAATTAGGTAGTCAAAATACAAACTTTGCCATATTGGTATCTCATGAATTTAGTGAGCCTTTTAATGAACCTAATGAATTTGCACATGAAATAGCAAGATTGGCAAATAAATTATCAAGTGGAAGTATTATTGTGCAAAGATATGGTGATATTAAAAAAGGAAGACGAACAACAGCTAAACGTTTAAAAGAAGGCTATACTATACCTACACTACCTGAAGCAGTGCCTGGTGATTTAGGATTGGTTTTGCCTTATAACACTATGCAATCTATCATTGAAATGATAGAAGCATTAGATCATGTGACACCTGGTATTGCGAATGATCATACATTATTATATGGTGTGGAGGCAAAGTTCTATTCAGCTAGACCAGTTGTTAGAAAAGGTTTTGAAAGTGAAATAGATGGTTTATATGTTGGTGGCGATGGAGCAGGACTTACAAGAGGTTTGGCGCAAGCGGGAGCCAATGGTATATTGATTGCTAAACACATATTGGAAAATATCAAAAAATAAACGATGTCGTATGACATCGTTTTAAGCTACACTATAAATTTTTACGTCTGGATCTGCACTCCATGTTGGTTTTAAACCTACAAATACATCTTGTTGGAACATATCACTTGATAAATAAGCTTGAGCATGTTCTACACTGTCAAAACCATGTAATACTTGAACGTCTTCATCTCTAATTAATAGATCTTTAGTTAAAGCTCCTTCAATAGTGTCTAAGAATGGTTGACGAAAATCTGTATATACCTTTGCAGCTGCAGGTCTGTTAGTTTCATCAATCTTCATTGTAATTTCTAAATATGCATTGACTTTCATTTTATATTTCCTCCTTTGATGACACTATTTTATCAATGTTACTCAAATAACACAAGATATCAATAAATTTATGAGTTACTTTTAAATTTAATAGTAACTATATTATTTATATATAACTTGTTATAATAGTTATAGGAGTTGAGAAATATGTATCAAAAGAAATTAGAAGAAGATATAAGATGTCCTTTGGAATATGGTTTACAGGTTTTTGGAGGGAAATGGAATTCACGTATTATATGTGTATTAGCGAATAAAGGTAATTTGAGATATAGTCAAATACGTACAGAAATGGGGAATATTACAGATGCTGTTTTATCTACAACATTGAAAGATTTAATATCTAATGATCTTATTCATAGACAATCATATGATGAAATACCACCAAGAGTAGAATATTCACTAACAGATAAAGGATTATCTGTTGTGCCTATACTCCAAAGTATATGTCAATGGTCAGGACAGTTCTATAAAGAAGATAGTGACAATGCAATGATACAATGTAAAAAATGTGATTATAGAAGGTAGGATGATACAATGCAGATATGTAATTTTAATAACGAAGAATAAGGCAGAGGATTTAGACCTCTGCTTTTGAGTTAACTAATAATATATTCATATATTTCTTTTTTAACTGGTTGATCTAAAGTATAGTGAATCTCGCAAACTGGTACATTATTGGCCATTGTATCTTGCTTAATATCATCTATAGTTGCATTACCTAAATAATAGAATTCTTTAGATGTTTCATCATCCTTATTTTTTCTGATAAAGATATGTATTGCAGTATTTCTTTCTTCAACTTTAGAAAATATTTCTATACCCTTGCTATTAAGTTTAACATTACTTTTAGACATAGCAATTAATGTTTGTGAATCAATAAAATGATTATTATATTTGGTTGTTTCAGTAATACCTTCTTCTTTATCATAATTAATGAATACTGGTAAAGTATTGGTATGCTGATCATATTTATAGCCACCAATATTTAATGGCACAATATTTTGTTGCCAGTTAAGTAATCTACATACGTCTTCATATGTATATTTTTCATATAAACATAAATCAGTATTATGGTATCTTTGGCTATATTTCCTGTTATATATATCAATAGCATAGTCAATAACTTCTAATACTTGTTTTTTAAATTCAGGATTGTTTAGTAATCTTTTAAATGTTGGAGAAGTGTTCCAGTTATGGTCAATAATTTGAACATCTTTATAAGTATCTTTTGCTGAACCTGTAGGGAATTTTTGAGTCAAGATATTTCCAATCGTTTCGACACATTGATCATTGATTTGAATATGATAATTCTCTTCAACAATTTGATAAACATAATTCATGAAATTACTCGTTTTTTCAATAGATCTTTTAATGGTTTCAAGTTCTTGGATTTTTTTACCTGATGATAATTTATTAGAAATAAATTTCACATATTGTCTTTCTAAATCATTAAATTCTACATGATAATCTTTTTCGTATTTATACAAGAATTCATGATATGATCCTAAACTCTTGTTTTGAAAAATCTTTTGAACATCTATAGCACCATATTTTTCAAAATCCATTAATTGAGGAATTCTACCAATCTTTGCTTTTAATTCCTGATAACTTTGTTTAATCATACTAACTGTATTAAAATTCACAGTGTCAATAGATTGATAAATACGTTTACGTGATATTTCATCAAATTGAATTGTTGAAGGTCCTGGTATAGATAAATCACCTTCGCTAATAAATTTTCTTAAATCATCTTTATTTAAATTGGTATTTCCACTTAAGGCAATCGGAATAAAAAAGTTTTGGGAATAGTTACCAATAAAATCTATAATAACAACATAATCTTTTTCTTGATTCTTTCGAAGTCCTCGCCCTAATTGTTGAACAAAGATAATGGCTGATTGTGTTGGCCTTAACATCACCACTTGATTCACTTTTGGAATATCAATACCTTCATTAAAAATATCAACAGTAAAAATGTAATCTAAATAATCACCATCATTAGATTCAAGTTGATTCATAGATTCTTGTCTAGTGGCTTCGCTATCACTTCTTACCAAAGCTTTTGTTTTATAGCCCCTTTGATTAAACAAATGTGAAAGTTTAATGGCTTCATCTTTTCTACTAACAAAAATAAGACCATGAACTTTGTTACCAGAATAGCCATATTCTTCAATTTTTTCAATAATATAGTTAACACGTATATCACTAATCAATGTGTTAAATTCCCTATGATCATCTATAGTTTTCTCTTGAATGGTTAAATCTGTAATACCGTAATAGTGAAAAGGACACAATAAATCATATTCCATAGCTTGCTGTAATCTGATTTCATAAGCAATATTGTAATCAAACATTTTATAAATATCAAAATTATCAGTTCTTTCAGGAGTGGCTGACATACCTAGTAAAAATAATGGTTTAAAGTAATCTAACAATTCTTGATAAGAATGTGCACCAGCCCTATGAACTTCATCGATGATGATATAATCAAAAGTATCTCTATTAAATAATTCCCTATTTTCTTGTTTGCTAATGGTTTGAACAGTTGCAAAGATATAATCGTTATCTATTTCTCTGATATCTCCTGAAAATAACCCCATAGATCAATGTCATTAAGTTTATTTTTAAGAAATTATATGTTAATGACTTTACGGGTTT
>JAJQDJ010000211.1 GCA_021202205.1 Erysipelotrichaceae bacterium | reverse complement strand
TTAAAGAAAGAAGTACCCTCTCATTTGAGGGTACTTCTTAAGTTCATGCCATTGGCTGATCAATTGATCAGCCTTTTATAGTGTATTAAGGATTTTACCAGTGCCACCTGCATATTTTGTTATTAAATTTATAAGTTCATTAGCCACATCTAATATATAATCATTAGAAGTTTTTTCATTACCTTGAACAATGAAGAAAATATTTTTACTATCTTCAGTGACTTTTGTCTTATTGACCTGACGGATTTCTAAACGACAAATAACTTCATTATCATCATCAATATAACTATATTCATTAGCTTGTACAGGAACTGGCTCACTTTGTCCTAGAGGGATAAATATTTCATCACCATGAGTGAAACGCAAGTTTATATTACCAGTAGATCAATATCATGAGCTCCTAAAGATAGTTTGGTTTTAACAGAAAGAATGTTGTAGATATCAACTATTTTATTTACTGAAGGAAGATCTTCATGTTTAAGTAGTAATTTCACTAGATTTTCACTAGCAGGGAGATTTTTTCGTCTTTTAACATGAACTTTTTCATGGAGCTGATAAAATCCTTCAATGATATCATCATGCTTAATATCATAACCTTGATATTGATTGTATAAGCTTTCTATCATATTTTTTCTATAAGCAAGATATTCTTTAGAAATAGTATGATTATCCACCCCATCTATTTCTACACCTATACATTTAACACCTAAATCTTTAACATCCTGTTGAGTATTATTCAATAACTCCAAAAGCATTTTCTAAATCAAAGATAATATCATCAATATTTTCTGTACCAATGGATAAGCGAATTGTATTTGGTTTAATACCTTGATTGAGAAGTTCTTCCTTTGTTAATTGTGAATGCGTTGTAGTCGCAGGATGAATAACCAATGATTTGACATCTGCAACGTTTGCGAGTAATGAGAATATTTCTAATGAATCTATGAATTTTTGAGCTGTTTTCGCATCACCTTTGATTTCAAATGTGAAAATAGATCCTGCACCATTAGGAAAATAGCGATTATATAAATCATAATAAGGACTATCAGGGAGTGAAGGATGATTAACATTTTCTACTAAAGGATGGTTCTTGAGATATTCCACAACTTTTAATGCATTTTCAACATGTCTTTCAACTCTTAATGATAATGTTTCTAAACCTTGTAATAATAAGAAGGCATTAAATGGTGATAAGGTAGCACCAGTATCTCTTAAATAAATAGCTCTAATTCTAGTAACATAAGCAGCTTTACCAGCGGCTTCGCTAAATACAACACCATGATATGATGGATCAGGTTCTGTAAGTAAAGGGAATTTACCTGAAGCTTTCCAGTCAAATGTACCACCATCAACAATGACACCACCTAATGTAGTACCATGACCACCAATAAATTTTGTGGCACTATGAACAACAATATCAGCGCCATGTTCAATTGGTCTAAATAAATATGGTGTCGCAAAAGTATTATCAACAATTAAAGGTATAAGATGTTTATGTGCTATTTCAGCAACAGCATCAACTTCAATAATTGAACTATTCGGATTACCTAATGTTTCTATAAAAACAGCTTTGGTATTATCTTGAATAGCTGCTTCAAATTCCTCAATATGATCACCATCCACAAATGTAGTTTCAACACCATAAGTCTTTAACGTATGCTCTAATAAGTTAAATGAACCACCATAGATTTGTTTAGCCGAAACAATATGATCACCTTGTTGAGCTACTGAAATCAATGAATAAGTAATGGCTGCTGCCCCTGACGCTACAGCTAGTCCAGCTACGCCACCTTCTAATGCTGCCACACGATCTTCAAATACACCCTGTGTTGAATTTGTTAAACGGCCATAAATATTACCAGCATCTGTTAAACCAAATCGACCAGCTGCTTGTTCACAATCTTTAAATACATAAGATGTTGTTTGATAGATAGGAACTGCTCTTGCATCAGTTTCTGGATCTGGATTTTCTTGTCCTACATGTAATTGTAATGTTTCAAATTTTAATTTTCTGTCTTCTCTTTTTACGAATGTCATTTTTCTTTTCATCCTAAATTCGTTAAATAATTAAAAAACTCGTCCTGTATTAAGGACGAGTTCATCGTGTTACCACCTTAGTTCAAAATAACCTCACAGTTATTTCCTTGTCGAGTACTATCATACTCTATCGCTGTAACGGGCGAAACCGTCATAGCCTTGCCACTAAGGGTTCGGTATGCAACTCCAAGACCATTTTCATTCATATTCCTTTATTTCTTTCCACCAGATAGAAACTCTCTATAAAATTCCTATGAATTACTCTTCTTTTCATTGTCTTTCTTGTATATATTCATAGTAAACCAATAGGATTACTATGTCAATAGTTTTTTGCATTTTTTTATTTATTCTTGAAATAATGGTGTAGAGAAGTAGCGATCGCCACCATCTGGCAAAATAACAACAATTGTTTTTCCTTTGCTTTCTTCTCTTTGAGCAATGATTTTGGCAGCATGTAAAGCAGCGCCTGAAGATATACCAACCAATATACCTTCTGTCTTTCCAATTTCTTTACCGTCTATAAAGGCATCATCATTAGATACAGCAATAACTTCATCATAAACGGACGTATCTAATGTTTCTGGTACAAACCCAGCACCGATTCCTTGAATCTTATGAGGTCCAGCCTTCCCTTGAGATAATACTGGTGAACCAAGAGGTTCTACCGCAATCACTTTGACACCTGGAATCTTTTCTTTTAAATATTTTCCTGTACCTGTTAAAGTCCCTCCAGTCCCCACACTAGAAACAAGAAAATCAACCTTACCATCTGTTTGCTCGTATATTTCAGGTCCTGTTGTCTTATAATGTGCTTGAGGATTGGCAGGATTAACAAACTGTCCTACAACAAATCCCCCTTCAATCGTCTTTTCTAGTTCATCAGCTTTAGCAATAGCACCTTTCATTCCATCACTACCAGGTGTTAAAACAAGCTCTGCTCCATAAGCTTTCATGATATTTCTTCTTTCAACACTCATGGTATCAGGCATAACAATAATCAGTCTTAACCCTAATGAAGTTGCTACAGCAGCCAAACCAATACCAGTATTACCACTCGTTGGTTCAATCAATACACTATTTTCATTAATCTTACCTTTTTCTAAAGCATCTAAAATCATTTCCTTGGCAATACGATCCTTTACAGAACCAGCAGGATTCCTAGATTCAAGTTTCGCTAAAATATCCGCTTCTAAATTATTTTTCTGCATGAACTTATTTAAACGTACAAGGGGTGTATTCCCTACCAATTCAATGAAACCATTTTTAATATCAGCCATAATTTTTATCTCCTTATCTTTATATTTCCTATAGGTTTAATTGGATTATAATATATTTATTTTTTCAAGTCAAAAGATATAATAATTATTTTATCATAAAAAAGATAGAATCCTAAGATCCTACCTAAAGTATTTCTCTATTCATACTACCCATAGTATAACCATGAAGATCAACAGCCACATAGCTAAAACCATATAATTTTAGTTGTTGATCAATGATATCTTTATTTTCAATTATTTTTATAATTTCATCTGGTTCAACTTCTATTCTTGCCATTTTATCATGAATACGTACACGTAGTTGTTTAAATCCCATATCAAGTAAAAACTGTTCTGCTTTTTCTACCATTTCTAACTTTTCTATAGAAATTGTTTCATCATAAACAAAACGACTTGCCAGACAAGCAAAAGATGGTTTATCCCATGTTAGAAGGTTATATTTTTTAGATAAATCTCTTATTTCTTGTTTATAAAGCTTTGACTCTCTTAATGGACTTTTAACTCCTAATTCCCGAATAGCTTGAAGTCCTGGACGATAATCTCCTAAATCATCCATATTTGATCCTTCTACTACCTCATTGATACCATTTTTTTGTACAATATCTATAATTTTTGTAAATAGATGGTATTTACATATATAGCATCTGTTTTTAGGATTCATTGAAAACCCTGGAATATCCAGTTCATTCATGTCAATAATGATTTGTTTAATGTTTTCTTTCTTACAAAATGTAATAGATTCTTCAAGCTCTCGTTTAGGAAACAATGAAGAAGTTACCGTAATGGCAATTGCCTAATTACCTAATACATCATGGGCTTTTTTAAGCAAATAAGTGGAATCAACACCTGAAGAAAAAGCAACAGCTACTCTTTTTAATGATAATAAATATTCTTCTAATTGTTGTTCCTTATTCATTATTTAACCTTCTCTTGAATAGCTTTTAATGGAATGTTTTCTTTTAAAGCAATAGCTTTTAAATCATCATATTCAGGATAATCATGAATTTCATTATTAAAATAAATACGTTTAAAATGAACTTTACCAAATTCAGTTTCCTTTTCAATAATTTCTCGCTTCAACACAAAACGTTTTTCCTGACGCATACGAATACCAATGGTTGCTGTTTGTTGGAAGATAATATCTTTCATCGTATTGACATCTTCATTTTTACAGCTGACTGTTAAACGATAGGCTGGCCTATTCTTTTTCATATAGATAGGCGTAAAGAAGACATCTAGGGCCAATGTCATTAAGTTAAGATTTGGTGACATTCCCCTTCTCAAAAATGAGAAGG
>JAJQDJ010000034.1 GCA_021202205.1 Erysipelotrichaceae bacterium | reverse complement strand
ATCTAAGTATAATCTTTTTCTTTCACCAGTAGATAAATATTCAGGTTATTTTTTTTATCTATATGATCAAGATTATCCTTATGAAGATATGTATTTATATCATATCTATCTAAATGATACAATTCGCTATAAAATTTAAAATGATCTTTAATGGTCATATTAGGAAAATAACTACCCATTTGATCAATATAAAATATATGATTTTGAATATATTTATCTTTTTGTTTATAATCTAATACTTTACCATCATATAAGATTTCTCCTTCATAATTATTATTTTGTCCTAGTATCATTTTAATAAGTGTTGACTTCCCCGAACCACTTTCCCCATCAATAGAAATGAAATGTTCTAATGTAACATCTAATGAAACTTTATCAAATATTATCTTATCAAAAATAAGTGTTATATTATTTAAGCTAACCATTGAAAAAACCTCCCTTTAAGAAAATTTTACATCACATATTCTCTTAGTAAAGTTTTTCATCATGAAATACCGTTTTGGCATCATAAAAAGCAAGTTTTTCACTTGCTTTCAATCAATGCTTTAATTATCAAACCTAAACCAACCGATACTGTTCCAAACATCAAAACAAAATCTATCAAACTGGTACTTGTAAACCAAATTGTAATATTCATTAAAATTGATAATAATATACCTACAACACTTATAACTATCAAAATATAAGGGACTAAAGATTCAGGTTTAGTGACTTTCCATGCAATACCGATTAATAATGGTAAAAATATCAAACCACTAGAAACACGATGCCCACCTAAATAAAATCCCCAGAAAGTACGCACATATTAAACTCCAATGCAAAATAATATAATACCTAGAAGTAAATCTCTAGGAGCATGTTCTTTTCTCATAATAACTCCTTATACAATTTCATAAAATAATTGATACATTTGATCCTGTATTTCATTCACATCATTCAAAGCATCAATAATAGGTCTACCAACTATATGATTATCTCTCTTACATACACAATAGCCACTCATGTTATCTAATAATAAATCAACTGCATATTGCCCCATTTGCGAAGCTAAAATACGATCTTTGCTAACTGGTGAGCCTCCACGTTGGATATGGCCTAATACAATAAATCGACCAGAGAACCCTGTTTCATTAGAAATACGTTGAGCTAATTTTTCAACATCAATAATCTTTTCGCTCGCAATAATAATAGCATGTCTTTTATTTTTCGTTCTTTCATAGTAATCCATCATTTTAACAATATAATCTTCATCATAACCTGTATTCTTAGTGATAATGAATTCACTACCACAAGCAATACTAGAATATAAAGCCAAACTATCTTTATAATTACCCATCACTTCAATCACAAAACAACGATGATGAGAACTAGATGTGTCTCTTAGCTTATTAACAGCATCAACAATATTATTTAAAGCCGTATGAACCCCGATGGTTTCATCAGTTCCATTAATATCATTATCAATCGTTCCAGGTATACCAATACATCTAAAGCCTAATTGACTTAACTCATAAGCACCACGATATGAACCGTCTCCACCTATTACAATCAATCCCTCAATATCATGTTTATTTAATTGTTCAATAGCTTGTAATTGGACTTCCCTTTGTTTGAATTCAGGTAATCGAGCACAGCCCAGAATGGTTCCGCCACGACTCAATATTTCAGAAACATCCTGATTGTCTAGGAGTCTCATATTTCCATCAACAAGTCCTTGATAACCATCTATTACACCATAAACTTCTAAACCTTTTTTTTAGCAATACGAGTTACTGCACGTATGGCTGCATTCATTCCTGGAGCATCGCCACCAGATGTCAATACTGCGATTTTTTTCATAGTATCACCTACTCACAATCTTCAGACATATAAATATAATTTCCTTCAATACTAAACGTACATTTATCACTATATGTAGATTTATATAATTCGTAATTAAATTGATCATCACTTAGACGACTCGCTAAATCTTCAATTCTAATATATATATATCTTCCTTCTTTAGTTATACATAGTAATCTTGTTTCATCAGCAGATTTTGGCGATAAAAGAATATCACTTATTTCATTTTGCATAAGACTAGGTACATCCTTGTATTGTTTTGCAAATTCACTGAGCATTTCAGTAGAAGTGAAATCTTGAACATAGGTTAACAGTTTTAATTCACTAGCTTGTTCATCCGTGATTTCCACAATTTTACCAGCATCATTAATCATATAATACTGATCACCTATTGATGCATAAGCAATTGCTTCAGCTTCAGTGATTTTTATTGTCATACCACCAAATAGTCCTATAGAAACTGTTGCATTTTTAACTGCTGGAAGTGTTTTTACTAGATCTTCCACTTCTGATTTATCTACTAGAAAATACATATATGTTTCATTTACATTTATGACTTCCTTAACTTCTTCTTCAGTTGTATAATCTAAGCCTGTTATTTTAATTGATCTTACTCTTGATAAGTCACTCAATAAATAAGCAACTATACATAAAATAACAAATAGGACAATGATGACTTTTATTTTTCTTTTTATTTTTTTCTTTTTTCGTTTCTTTAATGTTTTTTTCACTTGATTTTCATCATATTCATTATAAAGATAAGCCATAATTAATCCTCCTTAGAAATTCAACTTTTTATTGTAAAAAGTTATCCGCAATATGCGGATAACTCTAAACAGCTTTCATACTTAAGCTAATTTTATGTTTGATTTCATCAAAATCAATAACCTTAGCAGTAATTTCCTGACCAACAGATAATACATCAGCTGGAGATTCTACATATTCATTAGAGATTTGAGATACATGAAGCAAGCCATCAATACCCGGTTCTAATTCAATAAATGCACCATAGATAGTCATTCTAGCTACTTTACCATCTACATTAGTACCAATAGCATATTTATCCTGAGCAGTATTCCATGGATCGTCTTCAGAAAATTTCAAAGATAATGAAATCTTTTCACCTTGAATATTCTTAACCAATACCTTAATCTGATCGCCAACTTTCATGATACTCTTAATATCATCTAACTGACCCCATGACATTTCAGAAATATGAAGCAAACCATCGATACCACCTAAATCAACAAACGCACCAAAACTTGTAATCTTCTTTACTCTACCTTCAACACGATCACCCATTGAAAGCTTTTCTAATGCTTCTTGTTTCTTAGCTTCTTGATCTGCTAAAATCACCTGTTTACAATCACCTATAATACGATGTCCCGATACATTAAATTCACTAATAACATAAGTTACATCCTTACCTTGGTAAGATGAAAAATCTTTAATATACTTATCTGAAATTAAACTAGCAGGAATAAATACACGATTTTTTTCATAGTAAGTGATTAGTCCACCTTTAGTAATCTCATTAACAGTAGAAGTTAAAACAGTTTGGTTTTCATAAGCTTCTTCTAATTTCTTGAGTCCTGCTTCAACTAATAACTTACGATGAGCTACATAAATTTTACCTTCTTCAATATGTTTAGAGATAACCTTTACTTGTAACATATCTCCAATAACATAATTATATTGAGAAACCATTTCATGTTTTCTAATAATTCCTTCTGCTTCTAAACTACCTATATTTAAAATAACTTCATCCTCTTTTACATTGATGATAGTACCATTAATAACATCTCCAATATTTGTTTCATCTAATGATACCTGTTCAAAACTTGTCTCAGTCATATTTTCCTCTTCTTTCATTTGCGCTCATTCATTACTTATTTTTATTTCAGTACGAATGTGTTACAAATTATATAATATTTCAATCAAAATAACAATAGTTGTTGATAATTTTTTTATCTTAACCCATATAAAAAAGTGAATAATTTTCTTTATCCACTTAATTATTAACACTATGCTGTGCAGTATAACTAGAATCATCGATACCTTTAAAGACATATCCTTTGTTTTGATAATACTCAATAATCTCTGATAAAGCTTCAACTGTTGTATCTTTAGCATCAGTATCATGCATAAGTATAACTATACTGTTGGCATTACTACTCGTAGAGTTTTTAACAATCTTGCTTACTGCCACATTATTTCCTGAAGCGTCTCCACTACTAACATTCCAATCATAATATTCATATCTTTTTTCATGAACAGCATCTACTAAATCACTCATAATACCACTACAATATTTTTTAGAGACAGTATTAGAAGATCCACCTGGAAATCTTATATACTTTGGAACATAACCAATAATATCTTTAACCATATTTCCTATTTTTGTCAAATCTTCAAAATATGTTTCTTCAGATGTATAAATGGAATAATTATGAGAATATGTATGTAAGCCAATGGTATGACCAGCATCATAAGCTTCTTTAATATAACTATTGTATTTTTGGCCATTACCCGTTACAAAGAATGTTGCTTTAGCATCATATTTATCTAAGATATCCAATATTTTCTTCGTATTTGATGATGGACCATCATCAAATGTCAAATATACAACCTTGCTGCCATCTGCTTCCTGTTTCTTTTCCACTGGTTTTTCTTTTACAGTAACATTTTGAGTATAGGTATTGGAATTACCTGCCTTATCAGTCACTCAATGGCATGAACTTAAGAAGTACCCTCAAATGAGAGGGTACCTCTTTCTTT
>JAJQDJ010000292.1 GCA_021202205.1 Erysipelotrichaceae bacterium | reverse complement strand
GGGCTAAACACTGTAAGGTATATACCTGATATATATCTTACTATACTTATTATACCGAGGAGGGAAATAATGATGAAAAATTATATTTTTACATCAGAAAGTGTGACCGCTGGTCATCCTGATAAGATTTGCGATTATATTGCAGATAGTATTTTGGATGAAGCATTAAGCGATGATCCAAATGCCAAAATGGCAGTAGAAGCAACTATTAAAGATGATCTAATATTCATTTATGGCGAAGCAAATACAACTGCTCATCTTGATTATAAATCAATAGCTCTACGTTGTATGAAAGAAATCGGTTATCATGAAGATTATCGAGTTTTAACAAGAGTATCTAAGCAATCCATGGAAATCAATCATGCTGTGGAAAAAAATCAGGTAATATGTGCTGGTGATCAAGGTATTATGTTTGGTTATGCGACTGATGAAACAGAGGCTTATATGCCAGCACCCATTTATTATGCGAATAAACTGGCAAAAAGATTAGGTGATTTACAGCATCAATCATCAATGCTAGGGCCTGATGGAAAAACACAAGTTAGTGTAGAATATGAAAATGATCAAGTCAAAAGAATTGATAGTATTGTTGTATCAACTATGCATAAGGAATATGTTACTACTAATGAATTAGGGAAATTAATTAAAGACGAAGTAATTGATCAAGTTATTCCAAATGAGCTTATAGATGAAAATACAAAATTCTATATTAATCCAAGTGGTAGCTTTGTAGTAGGTGGAAGCTTTGGTGATTCTGGTACGACAGGCAGAAAGATAGTATGTGATAGTTATGGTGGCATGGGTCGTATTGGTGGTGGATGTTTTTCTAGCAAGGATCCATCAAAAGTTGATCGCACTGGCGCTTATTATTGTCGTTATGTAGCAAAAAACATTGTCGCCAATGGCTATGCTGAAAAATGTGAAATACAAGTATCATATGCGATTGGACAAGAAGATCCACTATCTATTTGTGTCAATACATTCAATACAGGAAATGAAGAAGAAATATATAGAGTAATAGATAAGAATTTTAGTTTTAAAGTTAATGATATGATTAATGAATTGGATTTAAGAAAGCCAATATATAAAAATACGGCAACTTATGGTCATTTCGGCAGAAATGAATTTAGCTGGGAAAAAATAAAGGAGATTTAATGATGGGTATT
Source organism: Erysipelotrichaceae bacterium (assembly GCA_021202205.1). GTDB lineage: Bacteria > Bacillota_I > Bacilli_A > Erysipelotrichales > Coprobacillaceae > JAJQDJ01. The sequence goes on along the minus strand of JAJQDJ010000292.1, from coordinate 3,471 downwards.
AAGGATAAAGCAACAACTGTTGGTGTAAAACAAGTATTAAAGTATTTAGAGAAAAATCCTCAGGATAATATTCCTAAGATTATTGATTGGTTAGAAAAAGCTGATGTGAATGGATCAATGGTACAACAGCTCCCTGTTGTTAAAGAAAAATTAAGTGATCCAAATAATAACTGGAACCAATTAGTCATGAGTTTATATACAGATATTGATGGTGAAGTAAGAAATAAGTTATTTGAAAACTTTTTGGTTAATTCACTTATGAAGTGGGGTAAACGTAGTAATGAAGTCAAAGAACAATATGGTTGTAATGTGCCTTGGCTTATTTTATTAGATCCTACCAGTGCATGTAACTTACATTGTACAGGATGTTGGGCTAGTGAATATGGAAATCGATTGAATTTAAGCTATGATGAAATCGATAATATCGTTACTCAAGGTAAAGATTTGGGTATCTACATGTATTTTTATACAGGTGGTGAACCAATGGTTAGAAAAGAAGATATCATTAAGATTTGTGAAAAACATAATGATTGTGTTTTCTTAACATTCACTAACGGAACTTTGATTGATGAAAAGTTTGCTGATGAAATGCTACGAGTTAAGAATTTTGTACCAGCTATAAGCATCGAAGGCAATGAAGAAGTGACTGATGCTAGACGTGGAAAAGGCACATATCAAAAAGTTATTAAGGCTATGAAAATATTAAAAGACAAGAAATTACCATTTGGTGTATCTTGTTGTTATACAAGTGTAAATGCTGATTCTATTAGTAGTGAAGAATTTATGGATCAATTGATAAATTTTGGTGCAAAATTTGCATTTTTCTTCCACTATATGCCAGTCGGTAATGATGCTGTAACAGATTTATTACCTAATCCTAAGCAAAGAGAAATGATTTATCATCGCATTAGAGATTATAGAAACACAAAAGCTTTATTTACAATGGATTTCCAAAATGATGCGGAATTTGTAGGTGGTTGTATTGCTGGAGGTCGTTATTATTTCCATATTAATCCTCATGGTGATATAGAACCATGTGTATTCATTCATTATTCTGATAGTAATATTAGAAAAAATACTATTCTAGAAGCATTATGCAATCCATTATTCATGGCATATAAAGAAGGTCAACCTTTTAATGACAACATGCTAAGACCTTGTCCAATGTTAGAAAATCCTGAGAAATTAAGAAAAATGGTTCATGATACAGATGCTAAATCTACTGATATGGAATCTGTAGAACCTGTTGATCATTTATGTGATAAATGTGAGGATTATGCAGCTAATTGGCAAGTAAAAGCTGACGAGCTTTGGAACAAATAGCCCCATCTCTTTTCCCTCCGGTCACAATGGTGGGGAATTGTTAAAGGATCACATCAAAATGTGATCCTTTTTTAATAGTTAGTTATAAGTACTTCTTTTGTAATGGCTGTTTTATCTTTGATATGATAGGAAGCATTACTATATGTTTTGGAGATATAATTGATATTATAAGAAATATCTAAGCACCAATTAATCAATAATTCATGCGTTTGACCTTTATGTTCAATAACATTAGATAAAGCAAATTTGATACCTAATGAATCACATTGATTGAGAAATTCCAACAAATCCTTTTCATCCTGCAATGTCCAGCCACCATTTTCATTATAAGCAGCATCCCCTAAATAATAAGGTGGGTCCAAATATAAGAAAGATTGATGTTGACTAATTTCTTCAATATTCATATCTCTAAAGTTTTGACATACAAAATTGATGTTATGCGCATGCATTTTATCCATAAATGCCTCTAGATTTTTACGTAAGCTGGCATTGAAATCTCTTTTACCCACAGGTAGATTAAATGCACCTTTATTATTAAAACGAATCTGATTATTGAATCCATACATAATCAACAATAAAAACAAATCATCACTTGGTAATTGATTATAATCATTCTTTAATTTCGTATAAGCATCTTTATTATACTTACCAACACCATGACTACTATCACAGTTATAATAAGCATATCCATTTTTATATGTATTACTTAATCCATATTGTTCTATTAGCTTATCTAAATGTTTAATTAAATCATAATAATTAGATTGCTTTAAATACTCTAGCAATGAAATCACATGTTGATCACTATCAACACATATAATTGTATCACTACTCATATTAATACCAACATTTGCTCCACCACAAAAAACATCATAGAATACTTCTGTATCATTAGGAAATTTACTTACTAATTGAGGTAGTATTTTATATTTACCGCCTGTAAAATTGAGTGGTGATTTAATAAACTCATCAATATTGATATTATTGAAAGATTCATCTTTTTTGCCTACCGTACATAAAAATAATCTTTCTTTATGATTATCTAGATTTGTCTTGCCTGTCGTATATGCCCCATACTCTTCTTCAAATATTTTCACTTCACCTTTGGTTTTCAATATTTCTAGTATTTGCTTATCAGATATTTTAGCATTAGAACGTGGATCGCCTTGTTTACCCATATTGATGTATGATACCAATATATATTTCGCATTGATATTTTCAATCAGTTCTTCATAAGCCAATGGCGCTTTTGATGAACAATAGACACTTTTAAGATTTTTCCTATCCATTTTTCTGGCAACACCTTTAACTTCTGGTTTGGTATTCAATGCTACATTTTCCAAAAAATGATAAGCATCACAAAACTGTCTAGAATTATATGGCGGGTCAATATATACTAAATCTGCTGTAACAGTTTTAACAAGTTCATTGGCATCCATTTTATAAATTTGATTATTGTTATTATAGATATCTTCATCAAGGTTAGGGAATGATAAGATAAGCTGCTGGTGAAGATCACCATTTTTACGATAAGCATCATAGTGTCCTACAGTATTAGCTATTCTATCTATCGCATATATGAGACTACAAATAAGGATATTCTTTTCTCTAAAATTAATCATATGATCATTATATAAATTATCTATATTATCTCTAATATAGCCTACTTTAGACATATTTTCTTTACTTAAATAAGTATCAGCAAAATTGGTAGAATAATAATTATCTTCATATGTTGATAAATGATTGTAATTATCTAAAAGATTCATTAATTTATCCTTATCTACCTCTTCATTATCAAAAAAAGTATAATAAGCCACTTCATTAGTCGTCAATGTATCATTGACAATCACATCACAGCCTTGATTAAAACTATAACCAACAATGCCAGTTCCTGCAAACAAATCAAGAACACTTGAAATATCCTCACAATTGTTATCGACAACCTTATGAATAAAATCAATGAGTTTATATTTACTTCCTAAATATCTACGATTATTAATATTAAATTCTTTCATATCATCACCCATTTCCAAAATATGCATAGTACGCATCTTATTATAGCATTTTATCAGCATAAGAAAAAGCCCTTAATGCAATGTCATTAAGTTAAGATTTGGTGACATTCCCCTTCTCAAAAATGAGAAG
>JAJQDJ010000009.1 GCA_021202205.1 Erysipelotrichaceae bacterium | reverse complement strand
ATATAAAAAGGCATGAGCCCAAGAGATACGAATCCCTTAAGTTCATGCCATTGGGCTGATCAATTGATCAGCCTTTCAAATCGTTAATAGCTTGTTGTAATCGTTTCATTGTTTCTTCTTTGCCTAAAATGTGAGCTAGTTCTACACATCCGCCAGGTGTTAAAGGTTTATTGGATAATGCCACACGCATTGGCCACATAATGCGTCCGTTTTTTAAGCCGTGTTCTTTCGCTAAGGAAACTAAGAAATCACTCATTGCTTCATCATTGCTAAAATCATCAAAATCTTTTAGTGCTTCAACGACCAATTCTAAAGCTTCTAATGAATTCTCAGGGTTGGTTTTCATTTTCTTATGAGTATAGATATGAGCATCGAAAGGTAAAGCCTCATTGATGAAATCAGTCATATCTTCTATATCGATTAATCTTTCAACTCTTGGCTGTAAGACCTTAGATAATTCTAATAAATCAACATCTCTCGTAATATGATCATAATAAGGTAAAACAACTTGATGGAAATCTTCTAAAGACATTCTTCTTAAATATTCTCCATTCATCCATTTTAGCTTATTAATATCAAAAATAGCAGGTGATTTAGAAATACGATCAATATCAAATTGCTCAATCAGTTCATCTAAAGATAATACTTCTTCACCTCTTGGAGCCCACCCAAGTAAAGCGATATAATTAATAATTGCTTCTGTTAAATAACCTTGTTTCTTTAAATCTTGATAAGAAGCATCACCATTTCTTTTACTTAACTTATGTGTTTCATCTTTATTGACAGGTGGTAAATGAATATAAGTAGGAATCTGCCAATCAAAAGCATTGTATATCAAATTATATTTAGGTGTACTAGATAAATATTCGTTTCCTCTCATAACATGAGTAATACCCATTAAATGATCATCGACAACATTGGCAAAGTTATATGTTGGAAAACCATCACTCTTGATAAGAATGCCTTCATTTAAATCCTTATTTTCTACTTCGATATGACCATAAACTTCATCATCAAAAGTCGTTATACCTTCACTAGGTATTGTTTGTCTAATAACATATGGTTCGTGATTTGCTAATCTTTCTTCTATTTGAGATTGACTTAAATGCTTACAAGGATCTTCTCCTTCAATTTCGCCTTGACAAAAACAATAATGAGCACCTTTTAATTGAATAAGTTTATTAGCATAATCATGATAAATATCTAATCTTTGAGATTGTACATAAGGGCCATGTCCACCATCTTTATCAGGACCTTCATCATAGTGTAATCCTGTTTCATCCAATACTTCATAAATAAGGTCAATTGCACCTTCAACTTCTCTTTGTTGATCTGTATCCTCAATTCTTAAAATAAAGTCCCCATTATTATGTTTTGCAATTAAATAGCAATATAATGCAGTTCTTAGATTACCAATATGCATATAGCCTGTAGGACTAGGGGCAAAACGTGTTCTCATCTTAAATTCTCCTTTACAAATTTATGTTTTTTGTGTATAATTACTCATGTTCATTGGGGTATAGCCAAGCGGTAAGGCATCAGACTCTGAATCTGACATTTCCTTGGTTCGAATCCAAGTACCCCAGCCATGTTAATTACGAGTACAAATATTATTATTTGTGCTTTTTTATTATATATGAATTTTGTTTATTTGAAAACAAGAAAATGCATTTTCTTAATTTCATAAAAATTTTATATTATTTTATCTAAAAATGTTGATTTATCAATGTTTTCTTTTCATTTTTTAGGAAGCCAATCTTAGCAAATACAAACATTGATAATTTGCCTATTTTCATTTGATTTGTTTGTGTTATAATAAATAAAGAAGTTTTATTTTAACTGTATTTTTAAGTTAAAAAAGCATCAATTTAATCAATACTTTTTGATTTTTGATGAAAGTGAAAAAATTAACTTGGACTTATGATTCATATCGTTTTACTAAATAATTATGATATGTTAAAGTTAAATAAGTCAAACATGAAATGGAGGAGAGCATAGTGAAGATTATTAAAAGAAATGGAACAGAAGTACAATTTGATGAACAAAAAATAACTGCTGCCATTGAAAAAGCTAATAATGAAGTTGTAGAAACAGAAAGATTAAGTGAAGAAGAAATTGACAATATGACAAATAATGTCAAATATCAATGTGCAAAAATGACAAGAGCCTTAAGTGTTGAAGAAATTCAAAACTTGGTGGAAGATGAAATTATGAAAATGAATGCTTTTTCAGTGGCTAGAAAATATATTACTTATCGTTATAAGAGGGCTCTTATTCGTAAGTCTAATACAACTGATGAACAGATTTTAAGTTTGATCGAATGTGATAATGAGGAAGTAAAACAGGAAAATTCTAATAAGAATCCAACTGTGAATAGTGTTCAAAGAGATTATATGGCTGGTGAAGTAAGTAAAGATATTACGAAGAGATTGTTGTTACCTGATCATATTGTAAAAGCTCATGAAGATGGTATTATTCATTTCCATGATTCAGATTATTTTGCTCAGCATATGCATAATTGCTGTTTGGTTAATTTGGAAGATATGTTACAAAATGGAACGGTTATTAGTGAGACTATGATTGAAACGCCAAAGAGTTTTTCTACTGCTTGTAATGTTGCTACACAAATCATTGCTCAAGTAGCTAGTTCACAATATGGTGGACAAAGTATTAGTTTATCTCATTTGGCTCCATTTGTTGATGTGAGTCGTCAAAAGCTGATTGAAGAAGTAAGATGTGAATTTGCTGAAGAAGGTATTGATGTTACTGAAGCACAAATTAGAGAAGTGGCAGAACGTCGTGTAAGAAAAGAAATTAATCGTGGCGTGCAAATGATTCAATATCAGGTTATCACTCTTATGACAACCAATGGTCAAGCACCGTTTGTAACGGTATTTATGTATTTGAATGAAGTCCCTGATGGTCAAATTAAAGATGATTTAGCTATGATTATTGAAGAAACATTGAATCAAAGAATTTTAGGGGTTAAAAATGAAAAAGGTGTTTATATTACACCAGCTTTCCCTAAGTTGATTTATGTATTAGAAGAAGATAATATTCATGAAGATTCTAAGTATTGGTATTTGACAAAATTAGCTGCAAAATGTACAGCTAAGCGTATGGTTCCTGACTATATTTCTGAAAAAATGATGCTTGATTTAAAAATTGATAAAAATGGTGATGGTCATTGTTATACATGTATGGGATGTCGTAGTTTCTTGACACCATATGTTGATCCACAAACGAATAAACCAAAATATTATGGACGTTTTAATCAAGGTGTCGTAACTTTAAACTTAGTTGACATTGCATGCTCTTCAAAAGGCGATATGAAAGAATTCTGGCGTATTTTTGATGAAAGACTTGATTTATGTAAAGAAGCTTTAATGTGTCGTCATAATCGTTTAAAAGGTACACCTAGTGATGTGGCACCAATATTGTGGCAATATGGTGCTCTTGCAAGACTTGAAAAAGGTGAAACTATCGATAAGTTATTATATGGTGGTTATTCTACTATTTCACTTGGTTATGCTGGACTTTGTGAATGTGTGAAGTATATGACAGGCAAATCACATACAGATCCTACTGCTACACCATTTGCGTTAGAAGTGATGCAATATTTAAATGACGCCTGCGCAAAATGGAAAGCTGAAGAAAATATTGATTTCAGCTTGTATGGAACTCCTATTGAATCTACTACTTATAAATTTGCAAAATGTTTACAAAAACGTTTTGGTAAGATTCCAGGCGTTACAGATAAAAATTATATTACCAATAGTTATCATGTTAATGTCACTGAAGAAATTGATGCTTTCACTAAATTAACATTTGAATCTCAATTCCAAAAATTATCACCAGGTGGAGCTATTAGTTATGTAGAAGTACCTAATATGCAAGATAACATTGATGCTGTATTAGCGGTGATGAAACATATTTACAACAATATTATGTATGCTGAATTGAATACAAAGAGTGATTATTGTATGGTATGTGGTTATGATGGTGAAATTCAAATCAAAGAAGATGATGGCAAACTCATCTGGGTATGTCCAAATTGCGGTAATACTGATCAAAACAAAATGAGTGTAGCAAGACGTACTTGTGGTTATATTGGTACTCAGTTCTGGAATCAAGGTAGAACGCAAGAAATTAAAGAACGTGTATTACACTTATAAAAGTTTAGCTTACATGCTAAACTTTTTAATACTATATAAAACTTAAGAACTGTGATATAATGAGTTTAAGGAGCTGATACATATGATAAAAGAAACATCTTTAGGAATTGATAATTATAGAGAGTTGAAAGAAAAAAATTATTATGCTGTTGACAAAACACTTATGATAAAAGAGTTTCTTGATTCCAAGAAAAAAGTAACATTAATTACAAGACCTCGTAGATTTGGAAAAACTCTTAATATATCCATGATGGCCGAATTCTTTGATATTACTAAAGATTCAAGAGATATTTTTGAAGGAACAAAAATCATGGAAACTGAATATGCTTCTTATATGAATCAATATCCTGTAATATTTATAACTTTTAAAAATGCTTCTGGTTCAAAAAACAAACTCATAAGTAGAATAAAAAAACAGTTTCAAGCAATGTCATTAAGTTAAGATTTGGTGACATTCCCCTTCTCAAAAATGAGAAGGG
>JAJQDJ010000175.1 GCA_021202205.1 Erysipelotrichaceae bacterium | reverse complement strand
CTGCCCTCCAAATCAGCCCTCCCTTAATTCCAGTTTCATTTTACAATACGGGATTCAATAAAAATCATTGATTCAAGGATGATTCTTTGACAAAGTAAAAAAAATGTGATATATATAATTAACTACTTAGCTAGTAAATGAAATATATGAATATTGATTGAACAAATTTTAGCACTCTTACAATTAGAGTGTTAAAAATAGTTGCATTATTTAAGTGTTTCATGTATAATAAGGATGTTAAAAATGGAGGACGTTTAAATGGAAACAGTTTGTAACAAATTAGAAAATTGCCGAGTTGAAATTGTTGCAACTTATGAAGGTGATGAATGGAAAAATGCACAAAAGAAAGCATTAAATAAATTAGCAAAACAAGTAAAAATTGATGGATTTAGAGAAGGACATGCACCTGCTAAAATGGTTAAAGCAAGAATTGGAATGGCTAGAATTTTAGAGGATGCTGTGGAAGTTATTTTAAAAGATTGTTTTGATGATGTTTTTACTAAAAATAACATTATGCCTGTTGATCAGCCACAAGCTGATATAGATGAAATAAATGAAAAAGTTTTAAAACTTAAATTTACAACGACAGTTGCTCCTGAAATTAAACTTGGACAATATAAAGGTTTAGATGTTGTTAAGGAAGTTGCTGAAGTAACTGATGAAGAAATAGATAGTGAATTAAAGAATTATCAACAACAATTTGCTGAATTAGTGATTAAAGAAGAAGGCACTGTTGAAAATGGAGACAGCGTTGTTATTGATTACGAAGGATTTAAGGATGATGAACCTTTTGATGGTGGAAAAGCTGAAAACTATACATTAGAAATTGGTTCTGGTTCTTTTATACCTGGCTTTGAAGATCAAATTATTGGAATGGGTATTGATGAGGAAAAAGATCTTCATTTAACTTTCCCTGAAGATTATGGAGCTAAAGATTTGGCTGGACAGGAAGTTGTATTTAAAGTTAAAGTTCATGAAATCAAAACGAAAGTTTTACCAGAAATTGATGATGAATTAGCTAAAGATGTTAATAAAGATGGTGTTGAAACACTTGATGATTTAAAGCAATATATTAGTGAACAAACAAAGAATAGAAAACAAAGTGAAATGGATCAAAAATTCTATGAAGATTTACGTGATGCTTTAATTAGCTCAACACCTATCGATGTACCAGCTGTTATGGTTGATAAGCAATTGGATTCAATGATGAAAGACATTGAACAATCTTTATCACAACAAGGTATTACATTGGATATGTATGCCCAAATAACTGGAAAGACTAAAGATGATATGAAAGAAGATTATAAAGAAGAAGCTGAAAAGCGTGTTAAGTATGGTCTTATTCTAGATGAAGTTGTAAAAGCTGAAAATATTGAAGTCAGTGATGAGGATGTAGAGAAATATTTTAATGATATTTCTGCATATTATGATAGCAATGTTGATGAAATGAAAAAGATTTTTGCTAATAATATGGATGCTGTTAAAGCTGATATTGCATCTTCAAAGGCAGCTGAACTTATTGAAAATAGTGTTGGTGTTACTGCTGAATAATATTTTTGGAAATAGTTGCTGAAACAATTTCATCTTTGTAGAGGAGGTAAGTGATTATGGAAGAAGTAGATATTGTCGTAGATTTACCTGTCATTTGTACAAGAGGAGTAATTGTTTTTCCTGAATATGAAATTTCATTGGATGTAGGAAGAAGTTTTAATCTTAAAGCTATTACAAAGAGTATTAATGAATATGATGATAATGTTGTCATGGTTTCACAAATGAATCCCATGGATGAAAAGATAGACTATGATCACATTTATAAATATGGTACTTTGTGTAAGATTAAAAGACGTATTAAAAGAGATAATCATGGTACAATCAAGCTAACAGTAGAGGGACAAAAGCGTGTGCAAATTCTTAATATTGTTGAAAGTGAAGATTGTCGTTATGCTAAAACAAAATATCTTGAGGATATTTATGGCGATAAAAATGAAGAAATTGCTTTAGTACGTAAAATTACAGAAAGTATGAAGAATATGGGACGTAATTTACAAATGTTCCCAAGAGAAGTTTTCAGTAATTTATCACAAAGTAAAAATTTAAGTGCATCAGCTTTAGCTGATATGATTGGACACTATATTAATGTTGAAATTCCCACTAAACAAAAGATACTAGAAGAATGTGATGTTAATAAACGTTTGCTTCTTGTTTTGGCAAGTATGGAAGAAGAAAAGGTTATCAATGAATTAGAAGAAAAGATTAATTCAAGAGTCAAAGAAAGTATTGATGAAAATCAAAAAGAATATTATCTTAGAGAAAAACTTCGTGCTATTAAAGAAGAATTGGGTGATGCAGCTAATAAAGAAGATGATACCGATTATATTCGTAAGGAAATTGAAAGTAAGCCTTATCCACAACATATTAAAGATAAACTTAATGAAGAGTTGAAACGTTATGATATGATGCCTGCTTCATCAAGTGAAGCCAATGTTATAAGAACATATATTGACTGTATGATGAAAATCCCATGGTTTGAAGAAACTGCGGATAATCAGGATATTAGTGAAGTAGAAAGAATTCTTGAAGAAGATCATTATGGTTTGGAGAAACCAAAAGAGAGAATCATTGAATATTTGGCTGTTAAGCAAATGACACAGTCTTTAAATGCTCCAATTATATGTTTGGTTGGCCCACCAGGAACAGGTAAAACATCTATATCTAAATCTATTGCTAGAGCATTAGGTAGAAAGTTTGTGAAAGCATCATTAGGCGGTGTTCGAGATGAAGCTGAGATTAGAGGTTTCCGTAGAACTTATTTGGGGTCTATGCATGGACGTATTATCCAAGGTATGAAACGAGCTGGCACAGTGAATCCTGTTTTCTTATTAGATGAAATTGATAAGATGGCAAGCGATTACAAAGGAGATCCAGCAAGTGCTATGCTTGAAGTATTGGATCCTGAACAAAATTCTTTTTTCTCAGATAATTATATAGAAGAACCATATGATTTATCTAAAGTATTATTTATTGCTACAGCTAATGATTTAGGTGGAATTCCTGAACCATTAAGAGATCGTTTGGAAATTATAGAACTTTCTTCCTATACTGAACAAGAAAAATTAGAAATTGCTAAACGTCATTTGTACAAAAAACAATTAGAATTGCATGGTTTAAACTCTGATCAGCTCCAAATTTCTGACGATGCTTTGATGTATATTATTAGACATTATACAAGAGAAGCCGGGGTTCGAGAATTAGAGAGACTTATTGCTCAAGTATGTCGTAAATCGGTTTTAAAGATTTTGAAAAATAATGATTTGAAACTACTTATAGAAGAATCTGATTTAGAAGAATATCTTGGTAAAGCTCCATATGATCACACAAAGAAGCTTGATAAACCACAAATCGGTCTCGTTACTGGTATGGCTTATACTCAATATGGTGGTGATATTTTACCAATTGAAGTCAATCATTTTGATGGGACGGGACAATTTATTATTACTGGTCAATTGGGTGATGTCATGAAGGAATCTGCTTCTATAGCCTTAGATTATATGAAAGCTAATCGTAAAAAATATGGTCTTGATAATATTGCTTTTGACAAAGAAGATATACATATTCATGTGCCTGAAGGTGCCGTTAAGAAAGATGGACCAAGTGCTGGCGTGACTTTAACAACGGCTATACTGTCTGCGTTTAGTAATCGTCCAGTTAGAGATGATGTTGCTATGACAGGTGAAATTACATTACGTGGTGAAGTTTTGCCTATTGGTGGCTTAAAAGAAAAATCTATTTCTGCACATCGTAGTGGTATTAGGACTATCATTATTCCAAAAGATAATGAAAAAGATATTGACGATATACCAAAGTCTGTTCAAGAAGATTTAAATATTATTTTAGCTGATCATATCGATACAGTTTTGGAAAATGCATTAGTAAAAAAAGGATAGTTTTCACTATCCTTTTTTAGGAGGTAAATATGTACAAAGTTCATAAATCACTATATATTTTATCTGCTGCATGGAAATCGCAATGGCCTACCCATGATTTGCCAGAAATATGTTTAGCTGGACGCAGTAACGTTGGCAAGTCATCATTAATTAATACTATTTGTAATCATAATGGATTAGCTAAGGTTTCTGGTACTCCTGGTAAAACAAGGACTTTAAATTTTTTCAATATTAATGATGAAATATGCCTGGTTGATGTACCCGGTTATGGTTATGCTAAAGTAAATGATAAAATTAAAGAAAGTTTTGGTGAAATGATTGATACTTATTTAAGACAAAGATCTCAGCTAAAAGGCCTTATTCTTATTGTTGATTATCGTCATAAACCAACACAGGATGATATTCAAATGTATGATTATGCTAAATATTATGAAATTCCTGTAATTGTGGTAGCTACAAAAGAAGATAAATTAAAGCGTAATGACTTAAAAAAGAATGAAAAATTTATAAAAGAGACTTTAGATTTTGATGATAATGATTATTTTATACCGTTTTCTGCATTAAAAAAGATAGGTGTAGATCAATTATGGAATGCGATATTTAAACTTATTGATTAAGAAGGATGCTCCTTCTTTTTTTCATATAATACTTATTTTATGCATATATTATAGTCGTCTGGTAAAATGTCAAGAAGAAATTTAAAAGATTTTTAAATAAAT
>JAJQDJ010000039.1 GCA_021202205.1 Erysipelotrichaceae bacterium | reverse complement strand
CCCGTAAAGTCATTAACATATAATTTCTTAAAAATAAACTTAATGACATTGGGCACTTGCCTATCTTTTACTAATCACTTAAATCTTCACCGTTAGATGCAATAACTTTCTTATACCAGTCAAATGAATCTTTCTTGCTTCTTTCTAATGTACCGTTTCCTTCATTATCTCTATCAACATAGATAAATCCGTAACGTTTCTTCATTTCACCTGTTGTAAAAGATACACAGTCAATACATCCCCAAGGAGTATAACCCATTAAGTCAACACCATCTTCTTCAACAGCTAACTTCATTTGTTCAATATGAGCTCTTAAATATTCAATACGATATGGATCATGACAACTACCATCTTCCTCTTTAACATCAATAGCTCCGAAACCATTTTCTACAATAAATAATGGTTTTTCATATCTTTCATAGAAAGCATTTAAAGCATATCTTAATCCTTCTGGATCAATAGCCCAACCCCAGTCAGATACTTTAATAAATGGATTATCAACTGAATGTTCACTAGAACCATCAACAACCTTAGAAACATCCTTATGAGCCGTAGAATCAACTGTATTAGACATATAATAAGAGAAACCAATATAATCAACACAACCTTCAGCTAAAGCTGCTTTGTCTTCTTCAGTAATATCAACATTAAATCCTTTTCTTTCAAACATCTTTAATGTATAAGAAGGATAATGTCCTCTGCATTGTACATCACAGAAGAACCAACGATCATGCATCATTTGTTGATGTAAAACCATATCAGCAGGTCTACAAGAATATGGATAAATTGGTACCATAGCAATCATATTACCAATTAAGAAATCAGGATTAATTTCATGACCAATCTTAACAGCTTTTGCACTCGCTACTAATGTATGATGTCCACAAATATACATAGCTTCTTCAGGATTATCATAATCACCAAAATGTGCACCACTATTTGTCCAACCAAAAATATCATTCTTATAATTCATTTGGTTATTGATTTCATTGAATGTCATCCAATATTTAACTTTATTCTTGTAACGTTTGAAACATACTTCAGCAAATTTTACAAAGAAGTCAATCGTCTTACGGCTCATGAAACCACCATAAGTTTTTGCTAAATGATAAGGCATTTCAAAATGTGATAAAGTAATGACTGGTTCAATACCATATTTTAATAATTCATCAAACATATCATCATAGAATTGTAATCCTTCTTCGTTTGGGTTCGTTTCGTCACCATTAGGGAAAATTCTTGTCCAAGCAATAGAAGTTCTAAAACATTTGAATCCCATTTCAGCAAACATAGCGATATCTTCTTTATAATGTGCATAAAAATCAATAGCAACATGATTAGGGTAATATTCACCTTCAACAACACCATCAGTAATTTTTCTAGGAACACCATGTGCACCAGCAGTCATAACATCGGCAACACTATAACCTTTAGAAGTGTTGAGTACTCCACCTTCAAACTGATGGGCTGCTTCAGCTCCACCCCATAAAAAATCTTTACTTAATGCCATTACTTCTTCCTCCTTTAATTGCATTACTAGCTACTTCTATTATACAGAATTTTGACCATAAATAAAATAAAATTATATGATTTTCAAATAAAAACATTAAATAAAGCTACTTAAACACACGTGTCGCTTCAATAGCTTTTAACCAGCCTTGATAATATTTATCTCTTGTTTCATTATCAATACTAGGTTGATATCTTTTCTCAATCATATGCAAATGTGATATCTCATCAACACTTCCATAAAATCCCACAGCCAATCCTGCTAAATAAGCTACTCCTAAAGCTGTTGTTTCAAATACATGCGGTCTAACAATTTCGATATTGAGAATGTCACTTTGAAATTGCATCAAAAAGTTGTTATTTGTTGCACCTCCGTCAACCGCTAAATGATCCAGATTAATTTTGGCTTCTTTTTGCATTGTATCAATAACATCCTTGCTTTGATAAGCAATAGCCTCTAAAGCAGCACGAACGATATGATTTGGAGTCGTTCCGCGAGTAAGACCAAACATCGTTCCACGAACGTCATTATCCCAATATGGTGTTCCCAAGCCAACAAAAGCTGGTACTAAATAAACACCTTCATTATCATCCAATGATACAGCCATTTCTTCACTAACAGATACATGATCAAACAAATGCATACCATCTCTTAGCCATTGCATGACACTGCCACCAACAAATACAGACCCTTCTAAAGCATATGTTACTTTACCATCTAATCCCCAGGCAATCGTTGTCAACAAGCCATTTTTAGATTGAACAGGTTCACCAGTATTCATCAAAACAAAACATCCTGTTCCATACGTATTTTTTACATTTCCAGGATGAAAACAAGCCTGACCAAATAAAGAAGCCTGCTGATCTCCTGCGATACCACATATAGGAGCTTTAAAATGAACTCCGTCAATTAATGTTTCATCTGTATATCCATATATACATGATGAATCCTTCACTTCAGGTAACATAGATTTTGGTATTTGAAACAAATCTAATAAATCATCATCCCATTTCAAATCGTAAATATTATATAACAATGTACGCGATGCATTCGTATAATCTGTAATATGAACCTTCCCGCCTGTTAATTTCCATACTAGCCAACTATCTATCGTACCACATAACAAATCTTGTGGATCATCATCAACATGATCCAATATCCAGCGTATCTTACTTGCAGAAAAATACGGATTAATTAAAAGGCCAGTTTTCTTTTGGATATAAGAAGCATATCCCTTTTCAATTAAAGCACCACAAATATCCTGTGATTGACGTGATTGCCAAACTATTGCATGATAAACTGGTTCACCTGTATGCTTGTTCCAGACAACTGTTGTCTCTCTTTGATTTGTAATACCAATACCTGCAATTTGTTCTGGTCTAATATTATTTTCAATAAATAAATGTCCAACAACTTCAATAACTGACTGCAATATTTGTTTAGCATCATGTTCTACCCATCCAGGATGAGGAAAATACTGAGGAAATTCTCTTTGGGATACATAACATAAATTGCCTTTTTGATCAAATAATATAGCACGTGTACTCGTTGTTCCCTGATCAATAGATAAAATATAAGTTCTCATCTTTACACCTTCCTTATATTTTATTATAGCGAAAAAAAGATGAAGCATCTACATTTCTATGAGTTTTAAATGCAAATGTTCATCTTCTAGTATTAATTCTTTAATAGGTAAAGGGATATGACAATAGATAGCATTATTGATAATAGCGATGTACTCATGATGCATATATTGCTGTAATAGTTGAATGAGATTCATAGATATAAACGAATAATTCACTTGACCCTCAATATTCTTCAATATTAAATCATAATCTTGATAAATAACATCACATTTTCCTTGAATAGCTAGCATATTTGATCCATATTTAATATTGGCTTTTATCATCATCTGATGATTAAGACTTATAGATAGAGTATCAATATGCATATCATATTTATCTAAATATGATTGCAAAACCCATAACAAGCAAGTTTTAACTTCTTCGTTGCTAAGTATCATAACATCACCAAGATATTATATTTAATATTCATTAAAAATATGTCTCATTTCTTCTAAGTCATGAGTTTGGCTTAAACTAAGCATAAGTAATACTCGCGCTTTTTGAGGTGTTAAAGTATTACCTGGAATACATAAATGATGAGGATCAAAGATTTCATCATTAAAAATAATACCTTGTGTAACTCTTGAACATCTTACAAAAACTATACCTTGATTTGATAAATCTTCAATCGCTTTTAACCAGTCCTGACTATAATTACCACTACCTGATCCAGTAATGATGATACCTTCATGATATTGAGCCATATCATAGAGTATTTGAGCAGAGGCTCCAGCATAAAAATACACAATGCCTACATGTGGCAATTCATTGATATCTTTTTTAGAAAATCTAGATAAATATGTATGTTTCTTAAAAGTTTTCGAATAAAAATAGACTTCTTGATCTTGCATATAACCTAAACATCCTAAGGACTTTTGATCAAAAGCATCAACTTTAAAATTATTCACTTTTTGTATATCTCTACCTGAATAAATTGTACTTGAAAAAACACCCATAACACCTTGTCCATAAGCCTCATCATGAATAGCCAAAGCAACAGATTCATAAAGATTGAATGGCCCATCAGCACTTGTAGCTGAAGCAGGTCGCATAGCACCAGTTATAATGACAGGTTTTTGACTGTTGATTGTTAATGTTAAATAATAGGCTGTTTCATCTAAGGTATCAGTACCATGTGTAACCACGACACCATCAATAGTATCTTGTGCTAATAATTCATTGATAGTTTTTGATAACGCTATCCATCTTGATGGATTCATTTCATTGCTATCAACATTCAACACCTGATATTCCTCAATATTTGCCAATTCATTAATCATTGGAATAGATTCAATAATTTGATCAATTTTAAATTCACCAGCATGATAAGCAATAGTCTTACCTGCCTGTCCCACACCAGCAATTGTTCCACCTGTCGCAACTATCGCAATTGTCTTCATTTTTATCACCTACTCTATTGTAGCCTATTCTAACACCTTCAAAACAAAAAAGCTACATCAGTAGCCTAAATAAATATTTTTCCCGAATTGCAAGCAGAAAGTGGAATTAAGATGAAAAAAATTTAATTTT
>JAJQDJ010000308.1 GCA_021202205.1 Erysipelotrichaceae bacterium | reverse complement strand
TCTCATTTTTGAGAAGGGGAATGTCACCAAATCTTAACTTAATGACATTGCCTTTAAAGGACGTTTTTTTATAAAAAGTTTTATAATGTTGATAAATTGTAAATTATGTTTGTTATTAGTTATTAAATTCCCAAATCCATCTCTAATTCAATTTGATTATTTGCTATAATATATAAATAGATATAAATATTGAGAGGTATTTCAATGGCAGTCCATACTTTAATGCTTAAGCTAATAGTTAATTCTGATATAAAACATAACCTTGAAAAACGTTTTAACTGTGTCAACAATGTCATAATGAACATTATCTCCATTATTATAATGACTTTTATGATTATTATTAAAAAGCAGGAAAATTTATTCCTGCTTTGAAGCATCTACAAATGCTTTGAAAATTTGCTTGTTTTTTTCATCTACCAAATGAAGATATTCAGGATGCCATTGTACAGCCCATAGGAATTTCTTAGTTGGATCATAAACAGCTTCAATTAAATCATCGGGAGAAACAGCCATAGGTTTTAATTGACTCGATAAATCTTTGATAGCTTGATGATGTAATGAGTTTACACCAATTGTTTCTTTATGTAACAATTCATAAAGAGGTGTATCTTTATAGATATGTACATCGTGTATTGGTTTATCATAGGGTCTTCCCTGACGATGTGTAATATCACTAACATGCTGTGTATTTAAATCTTGATACAATGTTCCACCGAGTAAAACATTCATCATTTGAATACCTCTACATATACCCAACATAGGCTTATCTTGTTGATAAGCTAAGGAAAACAATAAACTTTCTAAGTCATCTCTTTCTCTAGATATTTCACCACAAACATCTAATTTATCTTCATGATAAAGTTCTGGATTGATATCATGACCACCAGTAAACAAGAAACCGTCACAAGCATCTACTATTGTTCTTAATTCGTCTATTTTATCTGCAAATGTTAAAATTAATGGAATACCACCCGCTTCTTGAATACCATCAGTATAACCTGGTAACATCCAAATATTTCCTTTTGCATAATCCATTATCGGTAAAACACCAATTATAGGTTTTTTCATAAACATGCCTCCTTTATAAAATTATCATTATGATAATTTTATATCAGTATACCATAACTATTAAAATAATCAATAATTATGTAATTCATTATAACGTGTCATCGCACGTACTACTTTATTTGTACAATTTCTGGTGTATTTGAGATTGTAAGGCTTAATTATATCTAAAAACTTACTATAACCAATATCAGGATTATTCACTTCAAATTCTAATTCATAATCTTCTTTATCTAAATAATTATTTTTATCTAATGACAACATACCTTCATTTAATAATATATCTATTCTATATGTATTTAAAGAATAGAGTTGTTGTAATTCGTTATAAGAAATATTATTTTCTTCTAATATAGATATAATTTCGTTATTCATTGGTTCATGATTTATAAAACTTTCTCTTTCTTTTTTAGATATATCAATATATGTTTCTAAGCGATGGCCTAGATAAGGTCTTTTTAATGTCAGTTCATATTTATCTTTCTTAGATCGTATACGTAGCATAAAATGTTTTTTACTTAGAAGAGGATGTGTAAAATAATCATTGACTTGTAAATAAGCATCAGTTATTTGATTTTGATACTCATTGAGTATTTGTTGATAAGTGTCTTTTGTAAGAAGTATTTTGTATTCTATTTCTATTTGTTCATTCATTTTTATCACCTTTCTTATTTTATAATTTATTGCAATAATTTTCAATTATTATATAATGTTGTTGAGGTGGTTATATGAAAAAATATGCTATTGTATGTAAACAAGACAAGAAATCTATAGAGGTGTCTCAAGCTATTCGTCAAGAATTAGATAATATGATGGATTATGATGAAAAGAATCCAGAGCTTGTGATTAGTGTTGGTGGGGATGGAACAATGCTCTATAGTGTTCATAAATATATGTATCAATTAGAGTCTGTTTCTTTTATTGGTATTCATACGGGGACTTTGGGATTTTTAACAGATTATCAATACGATGAATATTTGGATTTTATTGAAGATGTCAAGAATGATAAATATCATATATATCATCGTTGTTTATTGGAATTGGTAGCCAATAAACATACCTATTATGCTTTAAATGAAGTAAGAGTTGAAAATAATAGACGTTCGCAAGTGATGGATGTTTATATTAATCATGAGTTCTTTGAAACGTTTAGAGGTAATGGCTTATGTGTTTCAACAGCTTCGGGTTCAACAGCTTACAATAAATCATTAGGTGGAGCTGTGATTAATTCTAGTGCGGGTCTCATGCAATTAAGCGAAATTGCAGGGATTCATCATAATGCCTATCGTTCTTTGGGATCACCTTTAATTTTAGATTATAGTCATAAGATTGAACTACGTTCAGATGATTTTAATGGGGCTATATTAGGTGTTGATCAATTGGTATTTGACTTAAAAGGTGCTGATCATATTGATATTATTTTATCTAATAAAAAAGCACGATTTATACAATATCGCCATGTTCCTTATATTCAAAGATTAAAGCGAGCTTATTTAAGTGATTAGGCAATGGATTATAGAAAAAGATGATATCAGGATTGATCATTATGCATGGGATGAACTTCATATTAGTCACAATGCTTTAAAAAAAGTGAAAATGAACGGGAAAATATATGTTAACAATATTGAACAAGCAGTCAGATATCATTTACATAATGGTGATGTTTTAACATTTATCTATCCTGATGAAATCAATGATATGGAACCTTATGAGTATCCTTTAAAAATTATCTATGAAGATGATTATTTACTTGTTTTGGATAAACCTAAAGGTATTGCTTGTTTACCAACGAAAGCCCATTATAACCATTCTTTAGCAAATATCCTTACATATTATTACCAACAGATTAATCTTCATTCAACCATTCACTTTGTCAATCGTTTAGATAAGGATACTTCAGGCTTGATGATTATTGCGAAATATCGTGAAATTCATGATTTGATGATAAGAAATTTCAATCACATTTATCGTATTTATCAAGCCCATGTAGAGGGTTGTGTAGATAAGGGGACAATTACCTTACCAATATATAAAAATAATAATGAAATGAAACGAATTATTGATGAACGTGGTGTTGAAGCTATAACACATTATCAATGTATATCTTATAATAATGACATATCAATCGTTAGATTTCGTTTAGAAACAGGCAGAACACATCAAATAAGGGTCCATATGTCAGCCATAGGACATCCTTTAGTAGGTGATGAACTTTATGGCCATGCTGGCAACTTTGATTTAGATAGTATCATGATAGCATTTATACATCCTGTTACTAAACAACTGGTGACATTAAAAAAGTGCTCAAAATGAGCACTTTTCATATACAAAAACTTGTGATAAAAGCTGCTAGACAAGCTACAAAGGCAACGGTTGTTAAACTACATTCATTATATGCTAAAACTAATGCTATGATAAATCCCACTAATGCAGTAAAGGTATTACCAGTACTTGATAATATTGATGGAAAAATCATGGCGGATAAAGTGACATAAGGAACATAATATAAGAATGATTTGATAAAAGGATTTTCAATATCTTTATGAATAAATGTTAAAGGTATGGCTCTAATAAGATAGGTCACTAATGCCATAATAAATATGTATATATATGTCTTATTCATTGATGGTCTCCTTTACTGGAAACAAATAGGCAAATAATGATGCTAATAATAGAGTAATAATGATAATTCTAAATCCACTGGATATTTGATTGAAAACAGGTATTATATCAAATAAACTACTTGTAATCATTGTTGTGATAATAATGATTATAATATGTCTGTTGTGTTTAGCAGGTGGAATAATAATAGCTATAAACATACCATATAATGCTAAACCTAAAGCATTTAATATATCTAATGGTAATATATTACCTAATGTTGCACCAATGAATGTACCTGAACCCCAGCCTATCATACCACTTGTCATCAAACCATATGAATAATAAGGAGAAATCCTTCCTTCTTGCATCATGGAAACACCATATATCTCATCTGTAATTCCATGTGACACAAGCATTCTTTGAAATATTGATGCATTCTTATTGATCTTTTGAGATAAAGATGTAGACATCAAAATATAACGCATATTGAGGACTAACTGTGTTAATGCGATTTCAAAATAACCTGCTTGTGCTATGATCAATTCTAACCCACCAAACTGACCTGCTGAAGTCAAACAAGATAAAGAAAGAATAGTTGCTTCAATGACACTTAAGCCACCCATACTTGCTTGTAATCCAAATGTTAAAGATACTGTGAAATAGCCTACACCAATAGGCATGGCGTCTTTAATACCCTTTAAATATAATTCTCTTTTCATAACTTTCACCGTCTAAAAGTATATGATTAGATTATACAAAAGTAAAGGAAAAGAAATAAATAATTAATAAGTACTATTCTCAATACATAAGTTAAATAACCCTAATAATATATATTGTTGTAGATTATCTATCTTAATGATATCGATATGATAATTGTCTACATGACCGTTTAAACTTTCCTTTAGTTTATCTTCAATAACTTTGGAATCATCAATTAAATCACAATATAATACGATAACTGTTGGTGATATGATACATATAGTCGTCAATATGAGCTTATAAACAACTTCTAATATCAATGTCATTAAGTTTATTTTTAAGAAATTATATGTTAATGACTTTACGGG
>JAJQDJ010000020.1 GCA_021202205.1 Erysipelotrichaceae bacterium | reverse complement strand
TGTAAGGTATATACCTGATATATATCTTACTATACTTATTATACGAGGAGAATGTTTATGCAAAATATACTTAAGTGTTATTATGATATACCTATAGAAATGGATTATCCTGGTTATTTTATTTACCATAAAAAACAATATTATATTGGTTATATCAATAATATTGCTTCGTTTTATAATACTTATCACCATTATCGTTATCTTATGCATTTGTGCCATTTAACAGGGTATGTCGTTATACCAAATAATCAAAATCAATGGTTTACTCAAAATTATGTTTTATTAGAATATATTTCTGAGTTCTTTTCCTACAATACTTATTTGAATTGTTCTTTAACGCCATTACAATTGCCAAAAATAGCAGTTAGTGAAATCAAGGAGCAATGGATTGGCACAATAAATAATATTTTTGAAAAAGTTAATGTCTATGATGAAAATCAAAAAGCTTTAATATATTATTATTTAGGGATGTCCGAAAATAGTATCAATATTTTAAATTATCTATTACAGATAGATTCACGTGCTTCAATCCCTCTATGTTTGTCTTTGACTTTTCCGATTGATAATGATATATGTGAATTATTAAATACATGTCATTATATGATATCGAGTCGTATTAGGCATTTACTTATGTTAATACAAAGTGGTTTGTTATATCCAAAACTATTACAAAATATTTTTGCTAAACAATTTTATGATGTTTATGAAATTATTTATGTTTACGCACATATTTTATATCCTGGATATTTTTTTGAACATGTTATAAAAGAAAAAGATATTGCAAAATTTTATAAAAATATTCATAAGGAAAAGGAGCTTATCAAGGACATTTATCAAGTTCTTTCTTTATATGTATCCTTGCCAAAAATTCATTGGATAAATGGTGAGAATATGCTATAATAGCGAAAGAATGATAGGGGGATAGGTATGGATTTATCAAGTAAAATAAAAAATAATATTGATATAAGAGATTCGTTGATTGCAATGAAATCTCAAATAAGTTCTTTAGATACAAATGATGAAGAATTAAAAGAACAACTTATTAAATTATTATCTGATGAAGATGCAAAAATCAGAAAAAATAGTGCTATTCTTTTAGGATATTTTCCGAATACGATATCTTTATTGTTAGAATTATATAAGCAAGAAAAAAAAGAATATGTCAAAGAAGCCTATCTTAAAGGTATTGCAAATCAAAATTGCAGTTCATATCTTGAACAATTAAAAGATATTCAAATAAAGCTTATTCACTCTAATCAAGGCGAAGCCAAGCATATTCAAGCACAATTAAAAATATTAAATCCTCTTATATTACAATATCAATCTCATAAACGTAAAGTTATAAAACTCAAGCATGAACCAATTGATGTTGTTTTAACGTCTATTCCTTATTATCAGTTTGTGTTATTTGAACCCGTTTTACATTTACGTTATAAACCTGTTACACAAGGTGTCCTTGTACGAACTGAATCTATTTATGAACTTCTTGATTTAAGAACATATAATGATATGCTTATACCATTGCAAGGCGCTAGTGGGTTGGATATAAATATTGAAAGTATTGAAGCAGGTATTCGAAGATGCAATATCGTTAAAATATTAGATAAGCTTTATGATGATGAATCATTCTTTTATTATAAAGTAGAGGATTTGATGCGACAAAAAGATTCTGCTTTAATTAAGAAAATATCAGAAAAATTTTTTGAATATTATCCTTATAAATTACTTAATACAATGGAAGATTATGAAATTGAAATTGTTGTTAAAGAAGTAAGAAAAGGTAAAGTTAATTTATATTTACGTTTGAGTCATTTTAAAAGCAATCGTTTTTCCTATCGTAAAGAAACAATTTCTAATTCTATGCAATCTTACGTTGCAGCAACGCTTGTTCAATTAGCAAAGCCATATATGATTGATCATGCTAAAGTTGTTGATCCCTTTGCTGGCTGTGGTACATTATTGATTGAGCGTAACATAGTTAAAGCTACTAAATTTTCTATGGGAATAGATATATACGGCAAAGGCATTGAAGCAGCTAAGAAGAATACGAAAATTGCAGGACAAACTATTTACTATGTACATAAAGACTCCTTAAGATTTGTTAATAATGAAATGTTTGATGAAATAATTACTGATATGCCAACATTTCCACAACTTCCTGATAGAGATAGATTGACAGATTTATATGATCGCTTTTTTGAACGCATTCATCGTTTAGTTAAATCGGGAGGATATGTTTTCTTGTATACGAGTGAGATTTCTCTAGTAAGAAAAAATTTGCGATTACAATCTGATTATTTATCTTTAATTGAACATTATGAAATTCCTAGAGGCAAGCATATGTTTTATTTCTTTATTATGCAAGTTATATGAAATACTATGTTTATATCATTCGCTGTTTTGATAATTCACTCTATACTGGTATTACTACTGATGTACAAAGAAGATATAAACAACATCTTAATGGAGTTGGCGCAAAGTACACACAATCTCATAAGCCGATTTCACTAGAAGCATACTGCTCTTGCAGTAATAGATCTCAAGCATCAAAAATGGAATATTTTTTAAAAAAGCTTAGTAAACAACAAAAAGAAAATATTATAAAAAAAATTATTGTTATTTGGAAAAATATCTTTATGATAAAGTTTCATTATGTCAATATAAGCGAGAATTATAAGCAGTGATCTTAATTGATCACTGCTTTATGCAATTATTCTAAATATGTGAATTAAGTATTATATTTTAAAAAATTTCAATGAATTTTGGCTTGAAATTATTTTAAAATTTGCTTGATATTAAAGAATAGTGTTATCAAAATCGAAATCTCATATTTTACACAGATGTTTGTTTAAAAAACTTGCGTTGCTTATACGTAGAATCCCCATGGTTTATTGTAAGCTGGTTAAGTATTTTTGGTAATTTGCAATATATATTATTGATAATTTGCAATATATATTATTGATAATATTACTATTTTTTGAAAAATATGTTAATATAGACTATAGAGGAGGAATTAATCCAAAATAAAAAAGCAATTTGGGGTTCAATTGCTTTTTTATAAAAACCATTACTTTGTAAAGAATGAGAAGAATTTTGCAAAATGTTCACAATTCTGATAACCTTCACATTTAATCCAAGATGGACGGACATCAGTATTGTAAGTATAATTATAGTAGTCATGCATAAATAACATATTTTTTTCCTCCTTGAATGAAATTGATTTCTTATTACACTTATATTATATACTGATAATAAAAAAATGATAGGGTTTTAAAATATAAAAATATCCACAAAATTTGTGCTGATAGTACAAAATATATTAAATTTATCATAAAGTATTAATTGTATTAAAATCAAAACAATTATTATATAATATGAATTATTATTAAAGTTATTAACGAAATATAAAACTTATAAATAGGATAATGATAGAATTTTTGATTATTGTTTTTCTATTAAAACAATAATTATATTAATTCGTTTTGTACTCATGTTCAACAAACACAAAAATTTCAGTTCTATTTTGTGCATAGAATACAAAGAAAGGGGAAATTAAAATGGGCTTTACGATTGATGATGCTTTAGTGCAAACACAACAACAATATAAATTACAATTGTTGGCTGGTGAGAATGGTTGTGGCAATGCTATTAGTTGGGTGCATTTGATTGAAGATACAACTATTATTAGGCAGTTATGGGACAAAGAACTGGTTATAACTACTGGATTAGGTTTTCAAAAAGAGGGATCTTTGTTGGAACTTGTTCATTCCTTAGTGAAATTTCATAGCGGTGGCTTGGTTGTTAATGTGGGCAAATATATTATGCAAGTTCCTCAAGATGTTATTGATTATTGCAATGAACAAGATTTACCTTTAATAATTATACCTTGGGAAATACATTTAGCTGATGTTATCAAAGATTATTGTATGCGCTGTCTTTATTCAGAAAGAGAAGATGTTCATGTTTCAGAATGTTTTATTAATGCTTTTTCGGATTCTACAACTATTGAAGAAGGACGCATTGAATTGATGAGTAGTTATGATGTTGATGGTGATTTTCAAGTGTTATTGATTTCAATTGATGATTCTGAAATATCAGATCCAATTGAAAAAAGACGTATTAGTTTTCAATTACAACTTTATTTTGAACGCATTGAATGCAACTACAGTTGTTTTTGGTATAACGATTATTTTGTATTAGTGGTCAATAATTTGAGTCAGGATTCTTTTATTGAAATTATCAATAAAATGTATAATCGTTCAAAAAAACGTATGAATTATAAGAATCTTTATTTTGGAGTAGGTTCTTTAGTAAAAGATTTTAGAAATGTAACAACAAGCTATAAACGTGCATTGGCAGCTACGAAATATGCTGTTTTGTTTAATAAAAATGTTGCTCATTTTAATGATATTGGT
Source organism: Erysipelotrichaceae bacterium (assembly GCA_021202205.1). Taxonomy (GTDB): domain Bacteria; phylum Bacillota_I; class Bacilli_A; order Erysipelotrichales; family Coprobacillaceae; genus JAJQDJ01. Next base: position 322 of record JAJQDJ010000020.1, on the reverse strand, counting down.
GTATATCAAGTTTTGCTATCGGTTGAAGATAAAGATATTTTATTTGATTCCTACTATCAATTGTTAAAGCCAATCATTGCCTATGATGAAAAACATCATGGAGAATTGGAAAAAACACTATTTTATTATTTTAAATATAATGGCAGTTTATTGATGATAGCAGATAAAATGTATACACATCGTAATACAGTTCATTATCGAATCGAAAAAATAAAAAAGTTATTAGATTGTGAATTTGAAACAATGGAAGAAAAGTTTCCTTATATGTTAGCATTTTATATTAAGGATATTGTTATTGATATATAATTGATTCTTTATTAAG
>JAJQDJ010000047.1 GCA_021202205.1 Erysipelotrichaceae bacterium | reverse complement strand
TAGCACATATTTTTAATTTTTCATAGTTTTTCATAAACTTTTGACTCTACCAATAATATGTTAAAAAAATGAAAATATGAAAGGCTTTACGCCTTTCATATTTAACTAGATTTCCATTCTATACTAACAATTTTAGGGATAGAAATTCTACCTGATTTACTTTTAATAATCTTATAAATTCCCGCACCTAATAATAAATAAATAATAATTGTAGCAACTGTACTACCACCAGTTAACTGATATTGTTCTTGTAAAGTTAATTCTTTCATATTCTTTCCTCCATAATATTATACCCTCTGCTTTTAAACTATTAATAAATTTTTATGACTTCCATTGAGCACTTATTATCTTAGGTATAAAAATTTTTCCTGAAGTACTCTTAATAATTTTATACAAACCAGCTTTTAAAAGCGTATAAACGATAATTGTTTTAATACTTGTCCCACCAATAAAATCAAATTGATCTTTTAAAGGTATTTCTTTCATATAAATTCCTCCAATAGTATCCTCTGTTAAGACATAAATTATTGACATTACTTCCATTCTGTACTTATGAGCTTAGGAATAGACAATTTGCCAGAACTACTTTTGATAATTTTATAAAGTCCTGCACCTAAAAGAAGATAAATAATAATCGTTCCAATTGCACTTCCTCCAGTTAATTGAAGTTGCTCATGCATTGTTAATTCTTTCATTTTATTTCCTCCATCTCACCCTCTTCATTTTCATTAAAATACTGTAATAATACTCAATTTTAAAACTACAAAACTACACCCTCTACTATTATATATACGCTCAAAATTTCTATTTTTCTTTTTTTTCTTGAAAATTTTTTTATTTTTTTTCAAGAAACAAAAAAGTTCTCATAGTGAGAACTTTACATACTTTGAAGTTTTTTAGAGACATTATCATATTTAGATTTATAATCTTCTAATTTGTCTCTTTCAGATTGTACCTTAGCAACTGCAGCTTTACTAACAAAATTAGGATTAGAAAGCATACCTTCACATCGCTTAATTTCGCTTTCCAATTTTTTTAATTCATTAGAGAGCTTTTTCTTTTCAGCTTCCATATCAATATAGTCTCCAAGTTCAATAATAAGTGAATGACCACCTTTAATAGTTTCAATTGCAACATTTTCACTTGTCTCTACATTATAGCCAATACAACGAGAATGACATAATTTATAGATATATGGAGCTAAATCCTGTAACAAATTTTCTAAAGCTAAATCTTGAGTCTGAATACTATAAGTCATTTCTATAGAATTTTTTATAACATATTGAGCTCGTAAATTTCTGATACCTTTGATAATATCAATTAAATATTGAAATTGGTCATTAATCGTATCATTATTAAATTGTTCATTAACTTGAGGCCACTTTGATATACAAATAGATTCATGCAAATGTGGAATTGATTGATAAATTTCCTCAGTAACAAATGGCATAAACGGATGAAGCAAACGTACAATGGCATTTAATACATAAACAAGCGTATTTTGTGTTGCTTGTTTTTCTATTGTATTATCACTATTTAAATGAACTTTTGATAATTCAATATACCATGAACAAAAATCATCCCAAATAAAGCTATACAACTCACTACCAACATTAACAAATACATATCTATCCATATTTTCATTAACATTGCTAATAACTTCATTCAAGCGATTTAAAATCCATTTATCAGACAAATTAAGATTTTCAAAAGATAAATCCTCATATTTCATGTCTTCACTAATATTCATCAAAACAAAACGAGCAGAATTCCAAATCTTATTAATAAAATTCCATGAAGCATCAAGTTTTTCAGGACTATAACGTAAATCCATGCCAGGTGCAGAATTTGTAGTTAAGAAAAAACGTAATGTGTCAGCGCCATATTCATCAATAACATCCATAGGATCAACACCATTACCTAATGATTTGGACATTTTACGGCCTTGTTCGTCACGAATAAGACCATGTATTAAAACATCTTTGAAAGGTCTTTGATTTGTAAATTCTAATGATTGGAAAATCATTCTTGAAACCCAAAAGAAAATAATATCATAACCAGTTACCAAAGTATCAGTTGGAAAATAGCGTTTAAATAGTTCACTATCAGTATTTGGCCAATCCAATGTTGAAAATGGCCATAATGCACTTGAAAACCATGTGTCCAAAACATCTTCATCTTGCTTCCAGTTATCAATATCAGCTGGTGGAACTTTGCCTACATAAACTTCACCTGTCTCTTTATGATACCATGCTGGAATTTGATGCCCCCACCATAATTGACGAGAAATACACCAGTCTTCAATGTTTTCCATCCAGTTTTTAAATGTTTTTTCAAAACGAGATGGCACAAAATTAACTTTTGTATCCGTATCTTGATTTGCTAAAGCTGCCTCAGCTAAAGGTTTCATTTTTACGAACCATTGCTTTGATAAATATGGTTCAACAATAGCCCCACTGCGTTCACTATGACCAACCATATGTTTATGAACTTCAATATGGTCCACAACACCACGCGATTCAAAATCTTTAACCAATTCTTCACGACAAACAAATCGATCCATACCTTCATATTTGCCACAAAGACTATTCATAGTTCCATCATCATTCATACAAATAGGCATATCTAAATGATATTTTTTAGCTAACGCAAAGTCATTTGGGTCATGTGCTGGGGTACATTTCATAACAGCTGTACCAAAACTCATATCAATATAACTATCAGCCATGATAGGTAGTACTTCATCATTAGCAGGATTGATAGCATGTTTGCCTATTAAATGTGTGTAACGAGAATCATCAGGATGGACAAATATTGCTTTATCAGCAAACATTGTTTCAGGTCTGGTCGTTGCAATAACCAAAATTTCACCTGTTTCAACCACTTGATAATTAAAATAATACATATGACCTTCAATTTCCTTGTGGATAACTTCTATATTAGATAAAGCCGTTCTTTGAACAGGATCCCAGTTAATAATACGTTCTCCTTGATAAATCAAACCTTTTTCATATAATTTTACAAATACTGTTTTGACAGCCTCACTTAAACCTTCATCTAAAGTAAACCTTTCTTTAGAATAATCTAATGATAAGCCTAATTTTTCCCATTGACTACGAATAATAGAAGCATATTCTTCTTTCCATGACCATGCTTGTTCTAAAAATTTTTCTCTGCCTAAATCATAACGAGAAATGCCTTCTTCTCTTAATCTTGCTTCAACTTTTGCTTGCGTAGCAATACCAGCATGATCCATCCCTGGAAGCCATAATACATCATAACCTTGCATACGTTTATAGCGAACAATCATATCCTGAAGTGTTGTATCCCAGGCATGTCCCAAATGAAGTTTCCCTGTAACATTTGGTGGTGGTATAACTATACAACAAGGTTTTTTTGACATATCTCCAGCTTCAAAATATTTTTTATCAATCCATGTTTTGTATTTACCTTCTTCTACCAAAGCATGATCATATTTGCTTGCTAATTCTTTCATATTGTTCTCCCTCACTTTCTTGTTACTAATCCGTTATATCATCATTTTGATTTTCTTCGATTTCCTTTGTTTCATCAGCAGAAAAATCATGATCATAATCATAAAAATCTTCTTTATGATTCATAATATAGGCAATAAGCTTGTCCTGTAAATTTGTTGTTGATACTAAAGTTGCGAATTCATTTGTATAATCAGAATAATTATAATTTGCATAAATACCCATGATTTCCTCTTCTTTTTTTGTGTCTTCAACATAATTTTCATCTTCCATAATTGTTGAAAAATATTTAGCAGCAGTCATCAATTCAGCTAAATCCAATGCTCCTACTTTTTCAAAAGCTTCAACTATAACATTTATATATTGCTTTGTTGAAGGACTTATAAAAAAACTATGCAAATTTCCATGTTTTCCAGAAACTGTTTGTGATAACTGATAAATACTATAAATAACTGTTTCGCTCTCATTAAAAGTATGGGTATCATTATCATAATCCTCATCCTCTTTACGCATACAATGAAACAATACAGCTGTTAAAATGTCTTCTTTAGGACATTCATCCAAAATCCCTGGTTTTAAAAATTTGTAATCTTCTTGTTTAATAGCTAATTGTAGTGCCTCATCTTTTTCATCAGCTTTATTCGATCTTAATCTTCGCACTAAAAAGAAACCTAAAAAAGATAAAATAATAATTGAAATTACCCAAACTATAATACGTGATGTTTCCATTTTTTTCTCCTTTCATAAAAAAAACATTCGCATAAGGACGAATGTTCGTGGTACCACCTTAATTCATATGCATAAGCATACCTCAAAACTTTAACGCAGTAATACGTGTTCACTTACTTCATTTCAGTCAACATACTCCGAGGCTACCTTCCATTAGTTAATCCATCTTACTTCCAGCTTTATAAGACTCTCTATAGGACTCGTTAATGTACTCCTCCTCATCAACGTAACACTATTTTAACAAAGCTAAATATTAAAGTCAATCAAATTTGTTGAATAATATGTTCAATTAAATCCATCCTGTGAAATAATTGGGACAAAAGAATAACATTATCAATTTCATCACGATTTAATTCAATTGTTGGTAAAACTAATAATAAACACTTCAATAATATAACTTCATCATCATTATATGATATAACATTAAAATAATTATCAAAAAGATAATTGTAGTCTATAAAATCAAAACAATCTTTTTGATAAATATTAAAACCTCATTTGCACCGTGTGCGTCATTAAAATAAAAAAACATTGAT
>JAJQDJ010000240.1 GCA_021202205.1 Erysipelotrichaceae bacterium | reverse complement strand
TAAAAAGGCATGAGCCCAAGAGATACGAATCCCTTAAGTTCATGCCATTGGGAGAATTATAACAATTCTCCATATTCACTCACTTCTTGTATCATAACTTTATTGCATTGAAGGCTTTTTTGAATATTGATGATTCGTTGATTAGAGGAACCTTTATATAATAATTCGAGACTTCGTTTTGACATGTCAAAGCGTCCATCTACCAAAGTATCACATAATGATAAAAGTTGTTTTTGATCTTCTCCTAATTGCAGAATTTCTTCATAATTATAACCACTATAAATCATAATATGGAGAGGCTTGACTTGCTTGATGATTTCAATGAGCGGAAGTGGTTGCAACAATGGTTCACCTCCGGATAGTGTCACACCATCAAGCAAAGGATTTTCTAAAATTTCTTGAACAATTTTATGAGTATCTTCAATGTAGCCACCATGCATATCATGACTATCAGGATTATGACAGCCAAAACAATGATGAGGACAACCTTGAGTAAAAATGGTATATCTTAAACCAGGGCCATCAACAATTGAGTCATTGACTGTTCCATATAATCTAATCTTCATTGATACTATGTTTCACTCGATCTTTTTCTTCAGCACGTTTGCCGTCATTAAAGCGATCTAACGTACCGACTAAATAACCTGTAATTCTTCGAATACGCTCAAATCCTTCATGTTCTGATTCTTTTCGTCCACATTTTGGACATACATCATCAATAATACCATTATAACCACATACAGGATCTCTATCTACAGGATGATTAATAGCTCCATAGCCGATATTGGCATCATGCATAGCTCTAACAATTTTTTCAAAAGCTGGAAGATTCTTTGTAGGATCACCATCCATTTCAATATAGCTGATATGACCACCATTTGTCAATTCATGATAAGGACCTTCAATTTGAATCTTTTTATAAGCAGAGATTGGATAATACACAGGAACATGAAAACTATTGGTATAGTATTCTCTATCTGTCACACCTTCTATTTTACCATAGAGTTCTCTATCTAATTTCACAAAACGGCCAGCTAAACCTTCTGCTGGTGTTGCAATCAATGAAAAGTTAAGTTGATATTTTTGACATGCTTCATCAACACGTTTACGCATATGAGCAATAATTTGTAAACCTAATACCTGAGCTTTTTCGCTTTCGCCATGATGATAACCAACAAGAGATTTAAGAGTTTCAGCCAAGCCTATAAAGCCAATAGTCAATGTACCATGTTTTAATACTTCCCTGACTTCATCCGTTGGTTTCAATTTTTCAGAATCAATCCAAACACCTTGTCCCATTAAAAATGGATAATTCATAACACGGCGACGGCATTGAATTTCAAATCGCTCCAATAATTGATCAATACATAAATCTATCATTGTATCTAATTTATCAAAAAACTCATCAATATCACCTTTAGATTTAATTGCCAATCTAACAAGATTAATAGATGTAAAACTTAAATTCCCTCTACCAGGACATATTTCTCTATCAGGATCATAAATATTACCAATAACCCTCGTACGACATCCCATATAAGCAATCTCTGTTTCTGGTGTACCTTTATAATATTGTTTATTAAAAGTAGCATCAACAAATGAGAAATTAGGGAATAAACGCTTAGATGATACACGACAAGCCAATTTAAACAAATCATAATTTGGTTCCCCAGGATTATAATTAATGCCTTCTTTTACTCTAAAGATTTGAATTGGGAAAATCGGTGTTTCTCCTCCGCCTAATCCTGCTTCTGTCGCAAGCATGACATTACGCATCGCCATTCTACCTTCTGGTGATGTATCCATACCATAATTGATAGAACTAAATGGTACTTGTGCGCCTGCTCTAGAATTCATGGTATTCAAATTATGAATCAATGCTTCCATAGCTTGATAAGTCTCTTTATCCGTTTCCTGGTAAGCATCTTTAGTAGTGAATTCTTGTATTTTGGCAATTGTTTCTTCACTTAGACCTTTTTCTAATAATAATTCTTTTTCTTTAGCTAAATACCCACTATCTTCCATTTTAGGAACTTCGTTCAACGCTTTCAGTTCATCTACAACATTATTATCTAAATCCGTTAAAAGTTCCAAAGCGTGTGTTAAAGCTTTAAAGTACCATTTCTTATAAGATTTTCTAACACCATCACCCATACCATAATCAAAATTCACAATTGCTTGACCACCATGTTGATCATTTTGATTAGATTGAATAGCAATGCACGTTAAAGCTGAATAGGTTGTAATACTATTTGGTTCTCTTAAAACACCATGTCCTGTAGAAAATCCATCCTTAAATAATTTAATAATATCTATTTGCGTACAAGTTGTTGTAAGAGTTAAAAAGTCCATATCATGAATATGAATATCTCCTGCCTTATGGGCAGCACTATGAAGTGGATTCAACACAAACATTTCATTAAATTGTTTGGCAGCTTCAGCACCATATTTGAGCATAGTGCCCATTGGGGCATCAGCATTCACATTTGCATTCTCTCTTTTTAAATCACTATCTTTAGCATCCTGAAAAGTAATTTCTTCTAAGGTTTTCATAAGTCTTGATTTTCTATCACGAGAACGTGTACGTTCTGCACGATATAAAATATAAGCTTTTGCAATCCTTACATAGCCTTGTTCTATTAATGTTTCTTCAACAGTATCCTGGACCAATTCAACAGTAGGTAATTGAGTATGTCTTTCTTCTAACTTTTCTTCAACAATATGAGCCAATTCTAATGCTTTATCCAAATCATATTTGGCATTGGTTGCCTGAAAAGCTTTATATATAGCTCCTGCTATTTTATTAATCTCAAATGGATCCATGCGTCCATCTCTTTTTCTTATATATTCAATCATGTTTTACCTCCTGTAAATAAGTATCTCATAATTTTTACATTGAAACAAACAATATGAATGATTGCTATAAAAAAACACAATGTTTAACCATTATGTCTTCTTCTACGTTTTTCTTTTCGTGATATATTCGTTCCACTTTCAGCCCCATGATAATCAATAAAACTGCCAAGATCATAAGCCTTATATCCTTTTTTTAATAATATTTTTGTATTTCTTTGTGATACATATTTATTATTAGAATATAAATAATAATCCATATCTTTTTCGGGATAATAATCTGGAAATTGATCAATGATTCTAGCAGGAAAACATTCTGCTCCGCTCATGTGACGTTTATCAAACTCTTCATCTTCATCCAAGCAAATAATAATTATCTTATCTCTATTATGAGCAAACTCACTATAAGCTTTATTAATATCTAATTTTACATATTCATACTTTTTACGTCCGAACATAATAACCTCCAACATATGTATTATATTACCACAAAATAACTATAATACAAAGAAAAATTGTGATGATTTTCACCAAGTATCTTTCTTTTTATCATGCTACAATTAGTAGCAAGTCTTTTATTATTTGTTACTTGCTATTGTAACATATTTATCATAGAATGAAGAAAAGGGAGGAAAACATATGTCATTTGGAGAAAAACTCAAGAAGATGAGAAATGAAGTTGGTTTATCACAGCAAGCTTTGGCCGATTGTTTACATGTTTCTAGACAAGCCATTACAAAATGGGAGAACGATTGTGGTATGCCAGATATGATCAATCTTAAGGCTATTTCTAAGTTATTTAATGTATCAATTGATTATTTATTGGATAATATCCAAAAAGAACCAAGGATTGTTTTAACAGAAAATTTTGATCTTAATGATTTTGATAAAGATAAATATAAAACAAAATATATAGCTTTTGAAGCTATGTTAAAAAAACGATACCCCCCATATTCCCATCCATCAATTAACATATATTGATAAAAAAAGAAATCCAGTCGAAAAAGTAGTAGATTTCTTGTACTATACAACTGATATAACTTTTTTTCTCAAAAGTACAGAAAATACTATCAATGCTATTAAAAATGCTCAATTATATTACTTAATTGATAAACAAGATTATCAACTATTTATAACCGTAGAAAAGAAACAACTTATGACCACCAGAGTCAAGATTGATATGAATAAGAATGTGTTTTATATTGGTAACATACAATTTGCGATAATTAGAAAGAATATTTGAAGGTAAACCATATGAAAATAACAGTTTTAAACGATAATCGTCGCTATAATCCATTATTAAGTAATGAACACGGTTTATCTTTATATATTGAATATAAAGATAAGAAAATGTTATTAGATACTGGAGTAAGTGATATTTTTAAAAGAAATGCTGAAAAGTTAAATATTAATATCAATGATATTAATGTCATATTTTTAAGCCATGGACATTATGATCATGCTAATGGATTAGAATATATTGATTCCCACCCCACCCTTATAATGCATCCCGATTGTTGTAATTATCGTCAAAGTAAGCGTACGAAGACATATGGTGGTATGTCTTTAACACATGAAGAGTTACAAAATAGATTTCAATTGATTGAAACAAAGGAACCCTATGAATATATGAATAATGTTTATTTTTTAGGGGAAATAAAAAGAAGCAACAATTTTTAAGCATTGAAGTTTCCAATGATTACTAGAACTGGATTAGATGATCAAGTATGGGATGATAGTGGAATTGTTATAAAGACACAGCAAGGTATTATCGTGATATCAGGATGTGCTCATAGTGGTATTTGTAACACCATAGAGCATGCTAAAGAAGTAACAAATGAATCAAAAGTTTTAGCAGTGATGGGCAATGTCATTAAGTTTATTTTTAAGAAATTATATGTTAATGACTTTACGGGTT
>JAJQDJ010000116.1 GCA_021202205.1 Erysipelotrichaceae bacterium | reverse complement strand
TAATGCCTTGACTCTCTTTTATTTAACTGTCCATTTTACAGGGTACATTTTATAAGGAATTGTCTCTTTTTAACTTGTTTAATATGACAAACTATGTTACAATTTTTTACAAACGTAATGATGTTGGGAGGGAGTTCATTTCGTTATGAAAGTAAATATTAAAGAAAATATTTATGCAGTAACATTATTTATTATAGAAGTTGCCCTTTTTGCATTATGTTCTAGGTGGTTTGGGATTCCCAAATATTTACTAATACGTATAGGTGCTGTATGGTTTTTTGTAGGTTTTATGTTTAAACATTATAGTGTTGGTTCAACATTAATATGGGATGAAATAAATGCTATGATAAAAGTACTAGCAACGACAATTATCATAGGATTGATACTGATGTATCCATCAATGAAATACATATTACAAGTAATATGTATAAACATAATTATGTTTATCATATCTATACTCATAAACAGAGGCTTACGAATCATACTAAGAGACGTACTAGCAAAAAAGACAATGATTGTTGGTACGAGTTATGGTGCCTATCGTCTTGGTAAGATAGCTCACAATAATCGCTTTGCTTTAACGAAGATTGTTGGTTTTTTCTCATTAGAAGGGAAAGAAATATGTGAGGAAATGATCAATGAGCAGAAGTTTCAAGCTACTATCTATGACTTTAAAGATGTTGATACTGTCTTAAAAGAAGAAAAGATAGATCAAGTCATTATTGCTATAGATGATGGGAGCAAGGAGGATTATGATATGATATCTAGGGATTTGTTTGATAAGGTTCCATATATTAAAGTTAAGTCTGACTTAAACTTTATTATGACCTATAAATCTAAAGTTGATTATTTTGATGGTGAATTATTGATATCAACTTCTAGAGGTAATTTGGGTCATATTCAAAGGTTCTTTAAAAGATTCGTAGATATTTGTGTAGGTGTTGTAGGATGTTTGACATTACTACCACTTACATTATATGTGACTATAATGAATAAGAAAAATGGGGATAATGATCCTGTGCTCTTTAAACAGGAAAGAATTGGTATGCATGGTAAGCCAATCTATATTTATAAATATAGATCTATGATACCTAATGCAGAACAGGTTTTAGAAGAGTTAATGGAAAAAGATCCAAGTATAAAAGAAGAATACTTAACTAACAAAAAGTTAGTTAATGATCCAAGAATTACACCTGTAGGTAAGTTTCTAAGAAGAACTTCTTTGGATGAGTTTCCACAGTTCATTAATGTGTTAAAAGGGGATATGAGTTTTATTGGTCCAAGACCATATTTACCTAGAGAGAAAGAAGATATGGATATCTATTATGATTCTATTATTGCTTGTAAGCCAGGTATTACAGGTATGTGGCAGGCTAATGGGAGAAGTGGTGTAGGATTTAAGGATAGATGTAAATTAGATGATTTTTATCATAAGAACTGGACATTTGGTTTAGATTTGATTATTATTTATAAGACTATTAAGTCAGTTATTTATGGTAAGGGAGCTTTATAAGATTTCGTAAAGCATATTCATTTAGGAAAGGGAGAAATGGGATGAATCAATCAAACAATTCGAAAAAATTAAAAATTGCTATGATTGGTCAAAAAAGAATTCCTTCTCGTGAAGGTGGCGTAGAAATCGTTGTTGAAGAATTAAGTACAAGAATGGTTAAGCTCGGTCATCAAGTTACTTGTTACAATCGAAAAGGACACCATGTTAGTGGTGAAGAGTTTGATAGTCAAAAATTGAACGAATATAAAGGTGTAAAAATTAAATCTGTCTTAACTATTAATAAAAAAGGATTGGCAGCGATGACATCTAGTGTTTTTGCAGCAATTCATGCTGCTTTAGGTAATTATGATATAGTTCACTTTCATGCTGAAGGGCCATGTGCCATGCTTTGGCTTCCTAAAATATGTGGTAAAAAGTGCATTGCTACAATCCATGGAATTGATTGGCAAAGAGAAAAATGGCAAAATGGGATAGGCTCAAAATATATTAAACTTGGGGAAAAGATTGCTGTTAAATATGCTGATGAAATTATTGTTTTAAGTGAAAATGTACAAAAATACTTTTTAGATACATATAATCGTACGACTCATTTTATTCCAAATGGTGTTAGTAAACCTCAAATAAGAGATGTAAACATAATTAATAAACAATTTGGATTGAAGAAAGATGATTATATTCTTTTTTTGGGAAGAATTGTACCAGAAAAAGGTGTTCAATATCTTATAGATGCTTATAATCAACTTCGTACTGATAAAAAATTGGTAATAGCTGGAGGATCATCTGATACTGATGACTTTATGGATGAACTTAAATTGAAAGCCAAGGATAATCAAAACATTATTTTTACAGGATTTGTTCAAGGTAAAATATTGGATGAATTATATAGTAATGCTTACATTTATGTTTTACCTTCCGATTTAGAAGGTATGCCATTAAGTTTGTTAGAAGCTATGAGTTATGGAAATTGTTGTTTAACATCAGATATAGATGAATGTACTGAAGTTGTTGAAGATAAGTCTGTTGTGTTCAAAAAGAGTAATGTAGAGGATTTAAAGGAAAAACTACAAATTCTTTGTGAAGATAACAGAATTGTTAATGCCTATAAAGAAGAAACTAGTGAATTTATATGTCATAAATATAACTGGGATGAGGTTGTAAAAAAAACATTAGTAATTTACGAGTAATAAAAATTTTTATGGAAAGAGTTGATTTTAATGGCTAATAAAAAATTAAACGGAACTGTAATTGTTACATATAGATGTAATGCAAGATGTTCTATGTGTAATCGTTATAAAGCTCCATCTAAACCAGAAGAAGAAATAAGCATTGAAACAATAAAGAAACTACCTCCAATGTATTTTACTAATATAACTGGTGGTGAACCATTTATTAGAACTGATTTAAAAGATATTGTTAGAGAATTAAACAAAATTAGTGATCGTATTGTTATATCTACTAATGGTTTCTTTACTGATAGAATAGTAGATTTATGCAAAGAGTTTCCCAATATTGGTATACGTATTTCTATTGAAGGATTAGAAGACACTAATAATGAAATCAGAGGATTAGATAATGGTTTTCAAAGAGGTTATAAAACATTAAAAACACTTGTTGATATGGGTATGAAAGATGTTGGATTTGGTATGACTGTTCAAGATAAAAATGCTCCTGATTTAGTATCATTATATAAATTATCTAATGAAATGAATATGGAGTTTGCGACAGCATCATTACATAATTCATTCTATTTTGTAGAAGCCAAAAACATTATTCATGATAGACCTATGGTTGCTAAAAACTTTGAAGATTTAGTTAATGAGTTATTAAGATCTAACAGTCCAAAGAAATGGTTTAGAGCTTATTTTAATCATGGGTTGATTAATTATATTTATGGACAAAAGAGATTGTTACCTTGTGATATGAGTTTTGATACTTTCTTTATTGATCCATATGGTGATGTTATGCCATGTAATGGAACAAAGGATAAAGAAGTAATGGGTAATCTTAATAATCAGACATGGGATGAATTATGGAATAGTGAAGATGCAGAGAAAGTTAGAAAGAAAGTAAGATGTTGTGATAGAGATTGCTGGATGATTGGAAGTGTATCGCCTGCTATGCATAAATACATATGGAAACCAGCATGGTGGGTAGTAAAACATAAAGCTAAGGCTTTATTTACTAAACATCCATATTCAATGTATGAAAATAAAATATGTTGTGATTATAGAGATGGAAAAGTTACTAAAGAAGAGTTAGATAAGTGTAGTACTTGTGATATGAATGCAATAATTAATGATGGATTAAGTGATGCTTCAAAGGAACAGTTAAAGAATAAGACTGGTGAAGAAATAGTAGATGAAGATATAGCAAGTCAATTAGGAGAATTTTAATCAAATGGATATTGATATATTACTAAATAAAATTCATAAAATAGAAATAGATGCATTAATAGAAATAAAAAAAATATGTGATGAAAATAATATAGATTTTTTCTTGAGAGGTGGTAGTGTATTAGGAGCAGTTAAATATGGTGGTTTTGTTCCGTGGGATGATGATATCGATTTAGCATTTCCTAGAAATGAATATGAAAAACTTATTGAAATCATGCCTAAAAACATTAATGATAAATTTCTATTCATATCTTATCAGCATGAGGAAAATGCACATTGCTATTTTCCAAGGATTATTTTAAAAGATGAAGTGAGAAAGAAATTAAATTTACCTAAAAATAATGAACGCGGATTAGTTTTAATTGATATATTACCTATTGATGGAATGCCAAATAATAAATTAATGCTACAAATACATATTATCAAAGCTTATTTTTACAGAATATTAGCAAGTTTATGGACTCTAGATGTTACAGATACAGTAAATATGCATGATAGTTCAAAACAAAAAATATTAAAAATACTTTATAATTTAAAAATACACCATTTATATAAACAAGATGATATTTACAAAAAACTTGATAAATTATACAGCAAATATAGTTATGGATTAACTTCTAAATCAGGTATGTTAGCAAGCTCAAAATTAAAAAAAGAAGTTGTTCCTTCAAATTGGTGGCAAGATGGAAAAATAGTTTCATTTGAAAATATTATGGTTAAAATACCTAAAGAATATAATGAATATCTATTACAATTATTTGGAGAAAATTATGCTTCTTATGAACCACAGAAAGAGGAAAGAAATAAATCTCATTTATTTGGCTTTAAGTCGTCTGGTAAAATGTCAAGAAAAAATTTAAATGATTTTAATGATATTTGACC
>JAJQDJ010000226.1 GCA_021202205.1 Erysipelotrichaceae bacterium | reverse complement strand
TTCTATAAAAATTAAATTTTTTTATCTTAATTCCACTTTCTGCTTGCAATTCGGGTGTTTTTTAATACTTAGTAAAAAACATTATATCATATATAGGTGTATAAGTAATTTTTCCTTTGCTATAAACTTCTCTTTCATTTGATAAAACATAAGCTTTTTGAATATGATAATCATCATTACTTGTAAAATGATTTAATGCACTATGAACTGTATAGTCTTTACCTGATTTGACTTCAATAGGTACTACGGAAAGACTATCATAATCATCAATTAAAAAATCCACTTCACCTTTTTTACGATTATCATAATAAAACAATTTATGACCATGAGCTATCAATTCGCTAGCCACAACAGTTTCATAAACAGAACCTAAATTAATACTTTTTTGATCATCCAATATAGCTCGTATATTATATCCATAAAGAATGCTTGTAAGAATACCAACATCATTTAAATATAATTTCAACAGATTTTTTCCTGATGATTCAATAAGAGGAAAAACGGGATTAGATATAGCTTGTACATTTAATGCAATACCAGCACTAATAAGATATTCAAACTCATCACTATAATCCAAAAAAGTTTTGCCTTTTTTATTTTCTATGCTTTGTGCTCTTACTCGTTTTTTCTTATTTTCCATATTGGAAGGAATAAGGTCATATATTCTACGTATTTTTAACTTATTATCTTCATCATATTTAGATGCATCAATACCATAATATTCATGTATTTCATTTTGTATATCTCTTACAGATTGAATGTTCTTTTCTTTAATATAATTATTCACTGCACTAGGCATACCACCAACAAGTAAGTATTTCTTAAGTAAGTCCATCATTTTATCATGCATTGATTGATCCAATGATTCTAATCTTTCAAACTTTGTACGCATTGATGTTATAACTAATTCATTCATACCATTAGCATATAAGAATTCTTCAAAATCTAACGGAAACATTCTCACTTTACGGATACTACCCATTGGTATAGAAGTTGTTTGAGATAATGTTACTCCTAGTAATGATCCACTTGCAATATAAGTAAAACGATTATCCTGAGCTAAAAATTTAAGTAATGTTAACAAATACGGATAAGCTTGTATTTCATCAATAAATATTAATGTATTATTTTTTTCTTTCATCTTATTACCTGCAAGCATACTCACTTGTAGATAAAAATCTTCTATTGTTTTAGTATGAGCAAATAGCTGATGACCCAAAGAATCTTCTAACATATTAATCTCAATGAAGTTATTAAATAATTTTTGTCCAACATAACGAATAATATATGTTTTACCTACCTGTCTAGCCCCATCAATTAAAAGAATTTTATCATTATCTGATTGTAGATGTTGTTCAATTAAAGATTCAATCTTTCTTCGTAACATATCATCGCCTCAATTCTAACTTTTCAATAAAATTTTAACATAGTAATCACCACTTTTCAATACAATTTCATAACTATGATTATAATTTTTCAATATATTTTTAACGCAAAAAATACCAACTTTTCAAAAAAAAGATTCCTCACTTTTGAGGAATCTTGACATCATTATTTAATTCTTCACACCAAATGAAATACCCATACGCATAGCATTTTGAACAATTTCACCATCAACATCAACATACTTTAATTTACCAGCTGTTTCAGATAAAGGAATAGATGTGACAACATTTTCTTTTAATACAACAAGTTCACCAAACTTACCTTCTAATAATAACTCGGCACCCATCATACCAAAACGTGTTGCCATTAATCTATCGTATGGGCAAGGTTCACCACCACGTTGTGCATGTCCAGCAGCAGATACACGAATTTCACTATCAACATAATGTCCTAATTCATTGGCGATATCTACAATAACTGAATGACCTTCTCTAGCAGCTATCTTTAACTTATATTGTTTCTTAGATAGCTTCGCTTCTTCTTTAGAAATAGCCCCTTCAGCACAAGCAATAACAGTATAATTTTTTCCATTCTTAATATTCTTTTTAACAACTTTTGCAACTTGTTTGATATCATAAGGAATCTCTGGTAATAAAATAACATCAGCCCCTGCAGCAATACCTGCTGATAAACAAATATTTCCTACTTTATGCCCCATGATTTCTACTACAAAGACACGATTATGACTTTCAGCTGTAGTTTGAATTTGGTCTAAGTAGTTTGTGGCAATATTAATAGCTGATTGATAACCAAAAGTATAATCTGTACCCCAAGTATCATTATCAATAGTCTTTGGTAATCCAATCACATTGCAACCTTCTTCAGCTAACATATTAGCAGATTTCAATGAACCATTTCCACCTAAAACAAATAAGCAATCTAATTTTAATTTCTTATATGTTTTCTTCATAGCTTCTACTTTATCAAAACCATCTTCAATAACACGCATCTTCTTAAAAGGACATCTTGATGTACCTAAGATAGTTCCACCTTTATTTAAAATTTCTTTAAAATCATCTGGTTTCATTTCTACATAATCTTCATACATTAATCCTTTATAACCATACTTAAAGCCTATGATTTCGATATCTTTTACTTGTTTATACAACGTTAAAGCAATCCCTCTCATCGTTGCATTTAAAGCTTGACAATCTCCACCACTTGTTAACATTCCAACTCTCATCTTACTCTTCTCCTTTTAGTTGATTTTTAATTTTTTAAAAGAAGAACTCCTGACTATTCAAAGGTTCTTTCTTATTACCCTTTACACGCTTATAAGTACCATTACTTCTAAGTTCCATTGCTTTAACATTATCTTTAAGCATAGTATTAAACATATAGATAATAATCTTTTTAATTTCCTCATCAAATATTGGTGTAGCCACTTCAACACGTTTTTCAAGATTTCTAGTCATCAAATATGCAGAAGAAATATAAACCCTCTGACTTTCTCCTAAACCAAAAATATAAATACGTGAATGTTCTAGATAACGACCAACTATAGAAATAACACGAATATTATCAGTATAGCCTTCAACTCCAGGTATAATACAACATATACCTCTTACAACCATTTCAATCTTAACACCAGCTTGCGAAGCTTCTACCAACTTATCAATCATCTTACGACTTGTGACAGAATTACATTTAAAACCGACATATGCTTCTTTACCTTCTTTAGCTAAAGCAATCTGTTCATCAATTAATTCAAAAATTTTTGTAAGCATACAATTTGGAGCAACCATCAAATGATGAGTATCTTGTACAGTTTCACCCAAACAAAAATGATTAAATACATCATTGATTTCAGCCCCAATTTCCTGATTAGAAGTCATCAATGCCATATCAGTATATTGTTTCGCCGTATTTTCATTGTAATTACCTGTACCAACCTGAGAAATAAATTCTACTTTTTCATCTGTCTTATACGTAATCAAACATAACTTAGAATGAACTTTTAATCCTTCCAAACCATAAATAACACGTGCACCAGCCTCTTCCAAACGCTTAGACCAGCCAATATTATTTTCTTCGTCGAAACGAGCTCTTAATTCCACCAATACAACCACTTCTTTACCATTTTCTGCAGCTGTAATCAAAGATTTTACTACTTTGGAATTCTTAGCTACACGATATAAAGTCATCTTAATACTTGCAACTTTACTATCCACTGCTGCTTCATCCAATAATCTTAAAAATGGTGACATAGAATCAAAAGGATAAGCTAAAAAGATATCATGCTTTTGAATTTGTTTAATCATTGGTACTGCATTAGCAACCATTGGACTATTCTTTGGATATAATGTCTTATAAAATAATTCTGGATGTACCATTTTCAAATTTTCTCTTAACTCGCTTAAAAACTTCAAATCTAAAGGTGAATGACTCACAAATACTTGATTCTTTTTAAGATTCAAGAAATTCATGAGCATCAATACTTCCAATTCCTCTAAACCAGGTGACATCTCCATACGAATTGGTAACAACTTTCTTCTTTGCTTAATCAAAGTTTCCATCATTTCTCTATAATCATCATGACCAACTAAAGAATGATCATCCTCTTCAATATCAGCACTTCTTGTCACTCTAATAAATGGTGCATTTTTAATCGTATATTTACTGAAAATCTTATTCAAGTTATTCATAATAATATCTTCAACTAAAACAAATTCCCCCTGCATACCTGGAACCGTAATCAGACGTTCGCTCATTGCATTAGCATAAGAAACTACACCCATCTTACGATTACCTTTTTTAGATTCCAATTGGACAACAATATATAATTCACGATTGTTTAAAAATGGAAAAGGTTGTCTTTTAGATACCACTTGTGGTGATATCAATGGTAAAACCTCTCTTTTAAAATAAGACTCTAAATACTTACGATTTTCTTTGTTTTTAATATCGGTATAATTAACAATACCAATACCAAATTTCTCCAATTCACCCATAACATTGCCGTAAATATTGTCTTTCTTTTTGTTTAAGTAATTGATTTTCTTAAAACAAGCACGCATCTGCTCTAACCCCGTCATGTTTGTTTTATTGTCCCTCGTTGTTGGATAAAATAATATTTGATCTACTAATGATCCAATTCTTACCATAAAGAACTCATCAAGATTAGATTGATAAATCTGTATAAAACTCAATCTTTCAGCGAGTGGAACACGTGAATCTTTAGCTTGCATTAAAACACGATCATTAAACTTCAACCACGAAAGCTCTCTATTCTCCTTGTATCCGTTCACTTCATATACCTCCTATTAATTTTGTATCCATTATATCATTAATTTTCCCTAAAAAAAAGGAATTAATACCCAATGTCATTAAGTTTATTTTTAAGAAATTATATGTTAATGACTTTACGG
>JAJQDJ010000207.1 GCA_021202205.1 Erysipelotrichaceae bacterium | reverse complement strand
AACAGGTAGTGAAAAGCCCATATATTATAACAAGCTTTGACACTACCGATAGGTGAGAGAGGAGAAAAAAATGAAAAAGTTATTAAAAGGGCTTATGGTTACAGCTTTAGCTTTCACGATGTGTGCTTGTAGTAGCAGTAATGATGATAGTACATCAGATACAGAAGTTGTAACAATCACTGTTGCAGTCAGTCCAGATTATGCACCTTATGAATCTTTAGATACTGATGGAGAAACTATTGTTGGTTTTGATGCAGATATGGTTGCTTTATTCCCTAGTTATATTAATACTGATGATACGACTTATGTATTTGAATGGTATAATATGTCATTTGAAAATATTGTAACGCAAATTCAGGCTGGACAAGCTGATATTGGTGTTTCTGGTTTCACTTATGATGAATCACGTAAAGTAGCTTGGTCTGAACCATATTTAGGAACTGCTCAAGTAGCTGTTGTTGCAGCTGATAGTGATATTGAAACAGTTGATGATTTAAAAGGTAAAACAATTGCAGCTCAAAGTGGTGCAACTGGTGAAGAAGCAGCCAATGCTATTGAAGATGCAAATGTTGTATCTGTATCAAATGTACAAGAAATCTTTACATCATTGACTAGCGGTCAATATGATGCTGTTGTTGTAGATTCTGGTGTTGCTCAAAACTATGCTAATGCACAAGGATTCAAAGTATTGGATGAAGTGCTTATGGATGAAAAGAACTATATCATTGCTAAAGAAGGTAATGATGAAATGATTGAACTTATCAACACATGTATCGAACAATTCTTAGCTAGTGATGATTATCAAGAATTATGCGACAAATGGGGTTTAACTCCATTGGAAGATTAATGAAATCATTATAAATTGATCTACTCTTGAAAGACAAAGATATTTCTTTGTCTTTTTAACTATGAAAAAATCTTTTATTATGCTTTAAAATCTTGTATAATGATAAAAAGTTTTGATGAGAGAGGTAGGGGATATTTATGTTTAGTGCTTTTGATGAAATAGTTACAGTCAGTAATTTATTGTTTTTATTAAAAGGTGCTGGAATATCATTAGGTTTAGCAGCTATATCATTATTTTTTGGTTTGATATTGGGTATTATTGGAGCTGCTTGTAAAATATCCAAAAATAGAATTTTACAGATTATTGCTAATGTGTATGTAGAAGTCATTCGTGGAACACCAATGTTGTTACAAATTTATTTAATATTTAATGTGGTTCCTATGATTGTTTCTTCTTTTACTGGGGAAGCATTTAGGATGAATTATTATGTGATCGGTATTATTGCCATGAGTATTAATAGTGGTGCATATCAAGTTGAATTAATAAGAAGTGGTATTAATGGAGTAGATAAAGGTCAATGGGAAGCTTGTGAAGCGATTGGCTTATCTTATTTTCAAACATTAAGATTTGTTGTTTTACCACAAGCCTTTAAACGTATTATACCGCCATTGGTATCTGAATTTATTACATTGATTAAAGATTCATCTTTAATTTCATGTATTGGTGCTATAGAACTGATGAATGCCTCAAGAGTATTAGGTAATCAATATTATGAATATATGACACCTTATTGTTTAGCTGGTCTTTATTATTTGGTGATGACTTTAACAATTTCACAAATATCTAAAGCATTAGAAAGGAAGTTGTCTGAAAGTGATTAGAGTAGAACATATAACAAAACAATTTAAAAATTTAACAGCTGTCGATGATGTTTCTTTGGAAGTAAAAAAAGGTGAGGTTGTTTGTTTGATTGGCCCTTCTGGATCTGGTAAAAGTACAGTTCTTAGATGTATTAATGGTCTAGAAAAACCTGAAGAAGGTCAAATATATATTGATAATGAATTGTTTGATATCAATAATAAAGAAAAATATAAATTGATGCGTAGAAAAATGGGATTTGTTTTTCAGCATTTTAATTTATTTCCTAATATGACTGTTTTACAAAACTTAACACTAGCACCCATCCAGGTTATGAAAATGAGTCAGGATGAGGCAGTTAAAATTGCTGAAAAATACTTGGATCGTGTAGGTTTATTAGATAAAAGAGACGAATTTCCTAATAAGTTATCAGGGGGACAAAAACAAAGAGTAGCGATTGCCAGAAGTCTTTGTTTAAATCCAGAAATTATGTTATTTGATGAACCAACCAGTGCTCTAGACCCAGAGATGATTATTGAAGTATTACAAGTTATGAAAGAATTAAGTGAAGAGGGTATGACAATGATTGTTGTTACGCATGAAATGGGGTTTGCGAAAACGGTAGCAAATCGTGTGATATTTTTAGAATCTGGTAAAATTGTTGAAGAAAATGATGCGAGAGCTTTCTTTGATAATCCTCAAACAGAAAGGGCTCAAGATTTCTTGAATAAGGTCATGTATTAATGAATATTAAGGAATTTTCTGTTGAAACTTATATGACTGATCATGAAAATGATTGTTTGTATAACTTGTCAGATACTTGTGTTGACAGTTTAAGTATCAAGGATTTAAAAAGTGATGAGGATATTATTCAACATATTATGACAATGAAAATGGATTATGGTCCTATTGTTGGATCAAATCGTCTAAAAGATGGGATTTTATCATTGTATCAAACTGGAGACTATGACAATATTGCTATTACTCATGGTGCCATCAATGCGAATGAATTAGTTATGATGACTTTACTAAGTCCTGGTGATCATGTTATTGCTATTAGTCCTTCATATCAGCAAATGTATGAGTTTCCTCTTTCTATAGGTTGTGATGTATCTATCATTAATCTAAAGGAAGAAAATAATTGGTTGCCTTCTATAGAAGATTTTCAACAAGTCATGAATAAACAGACAAAGTTGATTTGTTTAACATCTCCTAATAATCCTACGGGTACGACTTTTGATAAAGATTTTATGTTATCCTTAATTGATCTTGCTAAAGAATATGATTGTTTTATATTAGTAGATGAAATCTATCGTGGTATCAATACTAAAACCAAAGTATTAACACCTTCTTTTTCTGATTATTATGATAAAGCTATCATTACTTCTAGTTTATCTAAAGTATTTTCTTTCGCAGGCTTAAGATTAGGATGGATCAAAGGCAATAAAAATATAATAGATATGATTAATTTAAGAAGAGATTATCATATTATTAGTAGTGGCCCTTTAGATGATTATCTTGGTAGCTTGGTATTAGAAAATAAAGATATGATAATACAAAGAAGTATGGATATATGTGAAAAGAATAAAGCTTATATTCGTACATGGCTTAAAAATGAACCATTGGTATCTTGTGTTTTGCCTGATGAAGGGACCGTATGCTTTTTACATTATCATATCAATATACCTTCATTAGAATTATGTGAAAGACTGCAAAAAGAAACAGGGGTTTTCTTTGTCCCTGGTCATTGTTTTGATAATGAGTATCATTTAAGATTTGGTTTTGCTCAAAACTATGAAACAATCGTTAAAGGATTGGATATATTTTCTCAATGGTTACATGAGAATGCCTAAGGCATTCTCTTTTTGTATACTTCATGAAAGACAAAATAACTTGAAAACACCAACGTTGATAACTGACCAATAAGCATAACGATACCAACACTCAATACGGCATATCCTGGAATCAATATGATCAAACATACAAATTCTATGGTTACTTCAAAACAACTCATCATAAACATTTCATGATTCTTTCCTAATGCCTGCAATGTTGCACTTAAAGGCGTCTGTAAGTAGCAAAGTGTAAAAGGAATACACATATATTTGAGATAATCATAACCTTGCGTTGTATCATACATTATATTTAAACATATATCGCCATAAAAATAAAAAATCAATGTAAAAGGTAAACTAATTAAAAAACATGCAATAATACCATATTGTATATGTTTTCTTAATGAATGTAATCTTTGATATGCTATATCTCTATTAAGCTGAGGTAACATCATCCTCAATATAACATTATTAAAAAATGTTGAGGTAAAAAGTAAACTTACAACATAACCACTCATCACTGCAAAATCACTTTGTACCACACTTTCGACATATCCAAGTCTTGAAAGCATATTAACTAAAACTATTGGTTCAATAAAATTATAGCCTGAATGCAAAAGTCTTGAACCAGTCAATGGCAAAGCTATATTCATCATATCTTTCCATATGAAATTTTCTTTGATATATTCTTTGTCATGATATCTTACATTTACTTTACGATGAAGCTTAGCATATAAATAAATAATTGATACTAACTCTCCAACACTCATAGAAATAATGGCTATAGAAACTAAGAAAAATATATCTAAATCATGAAATAGTCCTATAAAAATCACGCTAAAAACAATTCTAGAACTTTCTTCTAGAAATGATGCTATCGCTAAACAACTGACATTTTCTCTACCTAAATAATAATTTTTAATAATGCCACTTAAACCAACTAGTGGAATAAAAGGAATCATAGATAATAATGGATAGAAAGCTTGGGGTTGTTTTAGTAAATTGACTGTAATCATATGACTAAATATCATTAATCCTAGTATAATCAATAAACATGAAAAGCCACATATTAGTAAGGCTGAAATGATAACTTTCTTGTTTCTATATTGAGGATGTGATATGAGTCTAAATACAGCAGATGGTATTGAAAACTGGGCTAAAGTAATACATAAAGATAAAGTAGGAATAACCAAAATATATAAAGCCATACCTTCATCATTTAATAATCGAGATAGAATCATACGATTAAGTAAAGAGAATAATTTTGATATGAATGTTGTAGAAGATAAGATGATAAATGAATTAATCCCGAATTGCAAGCAGAAAGTGGAATTAAGATGAAAAAAATTTAATTTTTA
>JAJQDJ010000304.1 GCA_021202205.1 Erysipelotrichaceae bacterium | reverse complement strand
TATAGCACATATTTTTAATTTTTCATAGTTTTTCATAAACTTTTGACTCTACCGATAGTTTATCATAAAACACACAAAAGAAAAAGGCCTAAGGCCTTAATCCATTTCAATTGCACCAGTATATAACTGATAGTATTTTCCTTTTTCTTTAATCAATGTTTGATGATTGCCTCTTTCAATAATATGACCCAATTCGAGAACCATGATGCAATCACTATTCTTAATAGTAGATAATCTATGAGCTATAACCAAAGTTGTTCTACCTTCCATTAATTTATCCATACCATCTTGCACAAGTTTTTCAGTACGTGAGTCAATAGATGATGTTGCTTCATCCAAAATCAATGCTGGTGGATTAGCCACTGCAGCTCTTGCAATCGCTAATAACTGTCTTTGCCCTTGTGATAAATTAGAGCCATTGCCAGATAACATAGTATTATACTTATGAGGCAAATGTTGTATAAATGAATCAGCATTTGCAAGTTTCGCAGCTTCGATACATTCTTCATCAGTAGCATCTAAGCGACCATATCGAATATTATCCATGACTGTCCCCGTAAATAAATGCGTATCCTGTAAAACAACACCTAAAGATCTTCTTAAATCATCTTTTTTAATAAGTTGTATATCAATACCATCATAAGTAATCATACCACTTTGAATATCATAGAAACGATTAATCAAATTTGTAATTGTTGTTTTACCAGCACCAGTGGCACCAACAAAGGCAATCTTTTCTCCTGGATTTGCGACAACATCAATATCATGTAAAACAATCTTATCCGGTACATAACCAAAATTAACACCATCTAAACGAATGTCACCTTTCATAGGTACAAGTTCTATTGAACCATCAGGACGAGGATGGCGCCATGCCCAAAGACCTGTTCTTTTATTCGTTTCAAACATATTACCATTTTCATCAGTGTCAACACGGCACAATGTCACAATACCTTGATCATCTTCACTCTCTTGATCTAATAAATCAAATATACGTTTTGATCCAGCCTGAGCCATTGCAACAGAGTTGATTTGTTGTGATATTTGTCCAATCGGATGATTAAAACTCTTATTTAATGTCAAGAATGAAACTAAAGTACCAACTGTTAAAGTAATACTGCCATTCAAAGCTAATGCTGCCCCAATTAAAGCACATAAGATATAAGACATATTACCAATCTGTACAGTAACAGGCATCAAGACATTACCATATCTATTAGCTAAATTAGCACTTTCTCTTAATTCTTCATTAATCTTTTTAAAACCTTCAATAGCTTTATCCTCATGATTAAATACCTTAACAACCTTCTGTCCTGAAATCATTTCTTCGATATAACCATTTTCCTTACCTAAAGCTACTTGTTGCTTAATAAAGTTTTTACTAGCTAAACCACCTAATTTACCTGAAACGAAAACCATAATACAAAGCATGATCAAACTAATTCCAGTCAAAGGCAAACTCAAACTACACATTGATACAAAAGTAACAATCATGGTAACAGAACTATTAACAAGTTGTGGAATAGATTGACTAATAACTTGTCTTAAAGTATCAATATCATTGGTATAAACTGACATAATATCACCATGCGTATTTTTATCAAAATAACCAATTGGTAAAGATTCCATATGATCAAATAAATCATTACGCATATCTTTTAAGAAACCTTGCGTAACAGATACCATAATTCTATTATATGAATAAGCACAAACAACTCCAACAGCATAAAATGCAGCAACTCTTATTAAAGCAGCTAGCAATCCACTATAATCAGGATTGGCAGTTCCTACTAAAGGAAGAATATAATCATCAATCAATGTTTGCATAAATAATGTTCCCTGAACATTAGCTAGTGCATTAATCAAAATACAGATAAAGACAATAATCAAATGCCAATGATAACGTTTAAATAATAAAGTTAATAAACGCATTAATACATTTTGTTGTTTTTTCATGATTATTCCTCCTTTCCTTTTGCTTGTGTTTCATAGATAGTACGATAAATTTCATTTGTTTCTAATAATCTATCATGAGTGTCAAAGCCATTGACAACACCATCATCTAAAACCAATATTCTATCAGCATTTTGAACTGAAGAAACTCTTTGAGAAATAATAATTTTAGTCGTATTTGGAATACGTTCATCAAAAGATTTTTGAATGGATGCATCAGTAGCTGTATCAACTGCACTTGTCGAATCATCCAAAATCAAAATCTTTGGATTCTTTAACAATGCTCTGGCAATACATAATCTTTGTTTTTGGCCACCAGAAACATTTGTACCACCTTGAGCAATCATTGTATTATAACCATCAGGGAAACGTTCAATAAACTCATCAGCACATGCCAAACGGCATGCTTCCTGACATTCTTCTAAAGTGGCATTTTCATTACCCCAACGTAAGTTATCTAAAATTGTACCCGTAAATAAGACATTTTTCTGTAATACGACAGAAACTTCATCTCTTAAAAGTTCCAAATCATATTTTCTAACATCTTCGCCACCTACATAAACTGATCCTTTATCCACATCATAAAGACGGCTAATTAAATTGACCAAACTACTCTTAGCACTACCAGTACCACCAATAATACCAATCGTTTCACCACTCTTAATATGTAAATCAACATCCCTTAAAACAGCCGTACCATCACCATGCGTATAAGAAAAATCTACATGGTTAAAATTAATAGCTCCGTCTTTAACTTCAGTTAATGCATCTTGTGGAGAAGTTAAATCAGATGTTTCATTAATGACCTCAGCAATACGCTTTCCTGACGCTAATGACATCGAAATCATAACAAATACCATTGATAGCATCATAAGTGACATCAAGATGTTCATAACATAACTAAACAAACTTGATAATTGACCAGTTGTTAAAGTTCCACCAACAATATGTTGAGCTCCTAACCAAGATAACATTAAAATACATGAATAAACACTTAACATCATAGCTGGGTTATTAAAAGCCAAAACACCTTCTGCTTTCACAAATAATTTACGAATATTTTCAGAAGCCTTTCTGAATTTTTCTTTTTCATAATCTTCTCTTACGAAAGATTTAACAACACGAATACCAACAACATTTTCCTCAACACTTTCATTTAAATCATCATATTTAGGAAATACATCATTAAAATATTTTGTTGCAAAAAACATAATCGTACCCAAAACAACAACTAAGAAAATAATTGCCACGACAAATATCATGCTTAAATCAGGACTAATCATAAATGCCATAAACAAAGCACAAATAAGATTTAATGGTGAACGAATACATGTACGTATCAACATTTGATAAGCATTTTGAACATTTGTAACATCAGTTGTTAAACGTGTAACTAAACCAGCTGTTGAAAACTTATCAATATTAGAAAATGAAAATGTTTGAATATTTGTATACTCCGCCTCTCTTAAATTAGCGGCAAATCCACTAGATGCCTCTGCAGCAAAATGTCCTGCAAAGAAACCGCAAGATAAAGTTCCAATTGCAATAACAAACATAATAGCGCCATACATAATAACTTTATTCATATTTCCTGCTTGAATACCATCATCAATAAGATATGCCATCAACATTGGTATAATAATTTCCAATACAACTTCTATCGAAGCAAACATCATTGTCAGCAAAGAAGCTTTTTTGTATTGTTTTATTTGTTTATATAAAGTTTTTAACATATTTCCATCCTTTCCATATAATTATTTGTAAACGAACATTTATTCCAAATCATTTTTTATATTTTCAATAATTTTATCACAAATAGTAATAAAGGTTTCAATTTCTTCGTTAGTTAAACCTTTCTTAAACTTATTATGAAGGATTTCCATGCTCTGACTCAATCTTTGATTGAAACAGCGACTTTGATCCGTTAATATAATTTTCTTTAATCTTGCATCATAGTCTACTGGTATACGTTCAATCATGCCTTTTTGACTCATTAATGTTAGCATTTCAGATGTCGTTGATCGATTAATCGAAAACTCCTTTTCAATATCTTTTTGAAAAGTATCAATATGAGAATCTTCACGATCCTGCAAATAGCCTATAATTAATGAGTGCATCAAAGTAGCTTTATCCGGTCTTTGACCCATAGATTTATCCATGGATTTCTTCATAAGCTTATTTAAAGTTTTAATTCTTTGACCAATAGGGTCGCGATACATCCGATCACACTCCTTTTTTGTTCGGTTACGAACTAAATTCTATCATACTTATATTTCATTGTAAAGAGAAAGATAATAATTTGTAATCAGGAAAATAGCCAGCGTGTGTCGTTACATTATTTCATTATCAGATAAATCATTTTCACAAGAATATTCCAAAGTATAAACAATTTGACCATTAAGCATTTTATTTTCTTCAACAAGTTTCATACCCAAGTGTTGATATTTTTGTACTTTTAATAATGTATCAGTGTCTAATATACATGGAATATGATTATTTTTTGCATTTTGAAAAGGTTCTTTTAATAATAGACGCATATAACCTTGGCCTTGATATTCTCGTTTTACAACTAGCATTGATACAACAACATAATCCTTAGTATGAGCATATATTTTTTCATAAGGATTATTCATTAGTGGAATAACTTTTTTTAGTGAAGAATAAGGTATTTCTTTTATATAACGATAAATCATATGAAAGAATACCTTGATAATATTGAATCCCCAATCCTGTTCATCATGTTTATACCAATAAGCAACATAACCTTCCTGCTTATCTGATGTTGTATAAAGAAGCCCCATACTATAATAATATTCAACCATTATCTCTAATAATTTATAATTTAAAAACCTCATTTGCACCGTGTGCGTAAATATAGTATAATCTAAGAGT
>JAJQDJ010000078.1 GCA_021202205.1 Erysipelotrichaceae bacterium | reverse complement strand
TAGCACATATTTTTAATTTTTCATAGTTTTTCATAAACTTTTGACTCTACCGTATATTATAATATATTTGCTAAAACTATGCAACGAAAAGCCTTTCGTTGCATTAGCGTTGATAACGAAAAATCGAAAAAAATATATATAGTTTTATCAATAAAATAATTATTATTCAGTATTAAAAAATAATATAAAATATGTTGATTATATCAATATAAAACAATTTTGATGATAATAGTTAGATTAAATAAAATTATTTTTTTATTTGTGATGCTTCTTTTGCGTTTCGTCGTAAATATGTTTATAACGAAAGATATTTGTTTCTAAATTTGAAAATTCTTTTATTAAAGATATATTCTTGATAAAATATTTATAATAAGAATTTGAAAGGAGAAGTTTATGAAGAAGTTTTCTGATGATTTTTTATGGGGTGGAGCAACTGCTGCTAATCAGTTTGAAGGTGGCTGGAAAGAAGGCGGCAAAGGTGTTTCTGTATCCGATGTTGCTTTGTTTAAAGATCCTAAATCTATGAACGATCTGCTTGATGTGCATGGGTTATGCGAAATTACTGATGAAGATATTGAAAAAGCATTGAATAGTGATGATGAAGTGTATTATCCAAAACGTCATGGTATTGACTTCTATCATCATTATAAAGAGGATATCGCATTACTTGCAGGTATGGGATTTAAGGTTTATCGTATGTCTATTGCTTGGTCACGTATTTTCCCCCGTGGAGATGAGAAGGAACCTAATGAAGAAGGTTTGAAATTTTATGATGATGTATTTGATGAATGTTTAAAATATGGTATGCAACCATTGGTGACGATGTCACATTATGAACCACCATTGGCTTTTGTTACAGAATATAATGGTTGGTATAATAGAAAAGCGATAGATTTCTTTACAAATTATGTAGATGTTATAACTAAGAGATATAAAGATAAAGTTAAATTGTGGTTAACATTTAATGAAATTGATTCAATTATTAGACATCCATTTATGACTGGAGGATTGATTGAATCTAGATTTAAGCCAGAAGAATTTGAAGAAGTTTGTTATCAAGCTATGCATCATCAATTTGTGGCATCGGCTTTAGCGGTTAAGATTACACATGATAATATCCCTGATGCTAAAGTAGGTTGCATGCTTACAAAGATTACATATTATCCTTATACTTGTAAACCTGAAGATGTCTTAGAACAACAACAAAGAATGCGTTCTATTTATTGTTTTAGTGATACACAAGTTCATGGTGAATATCCTGCTTCTTTATTATCAATGTATAAGAATAAAGGATTTAATATCAAAATGACTGATGAAGATTTAAGAATTATGAAAGCTTATCCTGTTGATTTTATTAGCTTTAGCTATTATTCTTCTAGTTGTGTAGCTAAAGAAACAGAAGGCAAAGATGTCACGACTGGTAATACTGTAACAGCGATTAAGAATCCTTATATTCCTTCTAGTGGTTGGGGTTGGCAGATTGATCCAATTGGTTTGAGAATTTCATTGGTTGATTTGTATGATCGTTATAGAAAACCATTATTTATTGTAGAAAATGGCTTGGGCGCTAAAGATACAGTAGAGGAAGACGGCTCTATTAATGATGATTATCGTATTGATTATTTAAGACAACATATTATTGAGATGTACAATGCCGTATATGAAGATGGCGTGGAACTTATGGGTTATACGACTTGGGCACCAATTGATTTAATTAGTAATTCTACAAATCAGATGTCTAAGAGATATGGTTTTATCTATGTTGATGTTGATGATTATGGTAATGGTACATATAAACGTAGTAAAAAGAAATCTTATGATTGGTATAAAGAAGTTATTGCTACTGGAGCAGCAAGTATATTGAATGATTAACGATGTGGAATTCAAGCATATAACGCTTGAATTCTATTTTTTTGTATTCAATTATTCATTTTTATGTTAGAATAGCTCTCGAAGGGTGATTATTGTGACAAAAGTAATAAAATCTGATGATTTAAAGACAATATGTCAAGCTATAAAGAATGGTAAAGTTGTCGCTTTTCCAACCGAAACAGTTTATGGTGTAGGTGTTAAGTTTGGTGACCATCAAGCTCTTGATGCTTTAATGGAAGCTAAGAATAGAGATTATTCTAAAGCTGTTACATTAATGGTCAATAATAAATCAGAAATAGGAAAATATGCTATTGTAAGTCATGATGCAAAAAAGATTGTTGATGCGTTTATGCCTGGTATGATTACTATGGTATTTCAAAAAAAAGATAGTGTTGATGATTATATGACCAATGGTTTATCCACAATAGGCATACGCATTCCAGATAGTGCTTATGTATTAGCATTATTAAAGAATGCAGGTCCAATGCTTGTAACAAGTGCCAACTTGTCCAATCATCCTAATACCACTAACACTAAGGAAGTGCTTGATCAATTGGATGGACGTATTGAATTAGTCGTTGATGGTAAAACGACTGACAATATTGCTAGTACTGTAATAGATGTTAGTCAAGGTAGTGTAAAAATATTGCGTAAGGGTAAAATTAGTAAAGAAATGATTGAGGAGGTATTGAAGTGAAAATAGCAGTTGCATGTGATCATGGTGGTTATCGTTTAAAGAATGTATTGATTCAAGAAATGAAATATCAAGGATACGAAGTTGTTGATTTTGGTACTTACAATGAAGATAGCTGTGATTATCCAGATTATGCAGTGAAAGCCGCACGTGCTGTAGCATCGGGGGATTGTGAAAAAGGTGTTGTAGTATGTGCGACAGGTATTGGAGTATCTATAACCTGTAATAAGGTTCATGGTATACGTTGTGCTTTATGCCATGATGTTTTTAGTGCTAAAGCAACAAGAGCGCATAATGATGCTAATATGTTAGCAATGGGGCAAAGAGTGATTGGTGAAGGCTTAGCAGTGGAAATACTGAATGCTTGGTTAAATACTGAATTTGAAGGTGGTAGGCACGTTCAAAGGATTGAAAAAATGATGAATATTGAAGGAGAAGAATAATGAGAGATACAGCAGTTTTTGAAAGTGTTGAAAGAGAATTAAATAGACAAAGAAATAATATTGAATTAATTGCATCAGAAAACTTTGTTTCTGAAGACATTATGGAATTGGCTGGTTCAGTTCTGACAAATAAATATGCAGAAGGATTACCTGGTAGAAGATATTATGGTGGATGTGTTTATGTAGATGAGGTTGAAAATCTTGCTAGAGATCGTTTAAAAGAATTGTTCGGATGCGAACATTGTAATGTTCAACCACATAGTGGGGCACAAGCAAATACAGCTGTTTATTTTGCATTACTAGAACCTGGAGATAAGGTTTTAGGTATGTCTTTAGCAGATGGTGGACATTTAACACATGGTTCTCCAGTAAATTACTCTGGAAAGACTTATGATTTTTATAGTTATGGTGTTTCTAAGGAAACGGAAATGATTGATTATGATGATTTTAGAGAAAAAGTCGAATCAATTAAACCTAAAATAGTTGTTGCTGGTGCTAGTGCATATTCTAGAATTATTGATTTTAAACTCATGGCTGAAATTGCTCATGAAAATGGTGCTTTATTTATGGTAGATATGGCTCACATTGCAGGGCTTGTAGCAGCAGGCTTACATCCTTCTCCAATACCATATGCTGATATTGTAACAACTACAACACATAAAACATTAAGAGGACCTCGTGGTGGTGTCATTATGTGTAAAGAAGAATTTGCAAAACAAATAGATAAAGCTGTATTCCCAGGTATGCAAGGTGGACCATTAATGCATATTATTGCAGCTAAAGCTGCATGCTTCTATGAAGCATTACAACCTGAATTTAAAGAATATGCTTCTCAAATTATTAAAAATGCGAAAGAATTAGAAAATTCTCTTAAAGAAGAAGGATTTAGATTAGTTGCTGATGGTACTGATAATCATTTAATCTTAATTGATGTTAAAGCAAGCTGTGGTATTACAGGTAAAAAAGCTGAAAGATTATTAGATGAAATCAATATCACTGCTAATAAAAATGCTATTCCTTTTGACACAGAAAAACCATTTAAAGCTTCAGGTATTCGTGTTGGAACCCCTGCTATGACAACAAAAGGATTTGATGAAGAAGACTTTAGAGAAGTAGGTAAGATTATTGCTTATCGTTTAAAGAATGAAGAAACTGATGAAGTCAAAGCTGCATGTCTAGCAAGAGTGAAAGCTTTAACTGATAAAGTGACAATGTATCAAGATAAAACATATATCAAATAAAAGGAGGATTATCATGTCTACAACAATTTTAAATCATCCAATGATTGAACACAAACTAACAATTATGCGTAACAAAGAAACAGGTACCAAGGAATTTAGACAAAACCTTGATGAAATTGGTATGCTTATGGCTTATGAAGTTGGCAAAAACTTACCTTTAAGAAATATAGAAATTGAAACACCTCTTACTTCAATGACTGGTAAAACGCTTATGCGTCATGTTGTGTTAGTTCCAATACTAAGAGCTGGTTTAGGATTGGTTGATGGTTTTAAGACTGTTATTCCTACAGCAAGAGTCGGCCATATCGGTATGGCTAGAGATGAAGAAACATTGGAACCAAAGGAATATTATGCAAAATTTCCTAGTACTTTAGATAATGCAGATGTTTTTGCTTTGGATCCTATGTTAGCAACTGGTGGTACAGCTTCAGCAGCTATTACGAATATAAAAAATAGAGGTGCAAAACATATCAAGTTTGCATGTGTTGTTGCAGCACCTGAGGGTATTCAAGTGCTTCAACAAAATCATCCAGATGTTGATTTATATATTTGCCCGAATTGCAAGCAGAAAGTGGAATTAAGATGAAAAAAATTTAATTTTTATA
>JAJQDJ010000217.1 GCA_021202205.1 Erysipelotrichaceae bacterium | reverse complement strand
AGTTAAATAAAAAAGACCCCTTCTCATTTTTGAGAAGGGGAATGTCACCAAATCATAACTTAATGACATTGGCCTTAAGCTCTTACTTTATCAACAAATAATTTAATTTTTTCAGTTGCAACTTTTAATTCTTCCAGACTATAGGCATAAGATACACGAATGAACCCTTCACCTGCATTACCAAAAGCTGTACCAGGAACGCATGCTACTTTTTGATCTTCCAATAATTTCTCACAGAATTCATCAGAAGTCAAACCAGTAGAACGAATACAAGGGAACACATAGAAAGTTCCTTGTGGCTTAAATGTTTTAAGTCCCATATCGTTAAAAGCTTTGACTACAAAATTACGTCTTGCTTTATATGAATCACGCATCATTTCGACTTCTTTATTACAATGTTTTAAACCCTCAACAGCACCATATTGAGCAGGTGAAGGAGCAGACATAATAACAAATTGATGAATTTTATTCATAGCCTTTGTAAATGTCTTATTCGCTAAAACATAACCTAAACGCCAACCAGTCATGGCAAATGCTTTAGAAAAACCACTAACAACAATAACCTGATCCTTTATTTCATCAAATTCTGCAATTGAGCAGAACTCTTCTTCATAACTTAATTCTGCATATATCTCATCTGATAAAACAATAATACCTGATTCCTTAATAATAGGTACAATCTTTGCATAATCTTCTCTTGTCATAAATCCACCTGTAGGATTAGATGGATAATTCAAAAGAATAGCTTTAGTCTTAGGCGTAATAGCTGCTTTTAATAATTCAGGTGTTAATTTAAATTCGTCTTCTTCCCTAAGTTGAATTGTAACAGGTATTGCTCCTGCTAATTCTACACCAGGAATATAAGCTACATATCCAGGATTTAAAACAATCATCTCATCATCAGGATTTAAAATACTGCGAATTGCAATATCAATACCTTCAGATCCACCAACTGTAACAATACAATTATCAACAGGATCATAAGAAACATTGAATCGACGCTTGAAATATTTACAAATTTCTACCCTTAATTCTAATAATCCTTGATTAGCTGTATAGAATGTCTTTCCCTTTTCAATCGAATAGATAGCAGCTTCTCTAATAGCCCAAGGTGTTGTGAAGTCTGGTTCCCCTACACCTAAAGATATGACATCTTCCATTTGTGATGCCAAATCAAAAAACTTACGAATACCACTAGGTTTAATTGTCTTAACACGATCACTTAACATATCGTTATAATCCATTATGCAAGCACCACCAATCTATCATTCGTATCTTCTTCATCTTCTATCAAAACAACACCATTATTCTTATATTGTTTCAATACAAAATAAGTCTGAGTACCAGTTACACCTTCAATACTAGCAAGCTTACTAGCTACAAAATAAGCAGCCTCTTGCATAGTTCTACCCTTTACAACTGCTACAAAATCAAAACTTCCACTCAATAAATACATAGTATCTACTTCATGAAATTTATAAATATAACTAGCGATTCTATCATAACCATAATCTCTTTCAGGTTTTGCATTAATTTCAATTAATGCAGTCACTATTTCATTATTTGTGCGATCCCAATTAACAATAGTATGATAACCACAAATCACTTTTTCTTTTTCTAATTCAGTTAAACGTTCAATAACATGATCCTTACTCTCATCTAAGGCGGCCGCTAAGTCAGTAATTTTCATCCTCGCATTTTTCTGTAATAAATTTAACAATAACTTATCTTCCATAACGTTTCCTCCTCTTTTATATGAATATAATTGTAATATATTTGGAAAGTTTTTGAAAGACTAAATTAAGAAATAACAAAATAATTAATTCACAAAACAATATTATAAAAAATACCCTTCATATATTGAAAGGTACTACAAATAATTATTAACGCTTTATCTCTAAACTCATTTGAATAATATCTGTTAAAGCTGTTGTATATTCTAATATAACAATTCTATCAAAATTATCAATATATTTCGTTTCTATTTCAAATGCTATATCATCAACATTAGCGTGTAAAAAAGCGGATTTTTCTTCTGTCAAATGAGTAACATTCAAGTTTCTTTTGGCCTTTTTAATCGTTATACCATACATAGTTTCAACGAGCCAAATAAGTGTTTTATCAACTGTTAGTAAAGCATAATTTTCAAAATTACTAAAATAACTACATGGCATATACGACTCTATCATTGAAAGAGGTATTTCATGTTCATGAACAATTCTTTCTATATGAAATATGGAACTATTTTCTTCTATGTCTAAACGTTTACAAATATTAGAATCAGTGAATTGTTCAATTTTCACAATTTTTGATTGAGCTTGTAAATCCTCAATACCTTCTTCAAATGAAAAACTACAAAAATCTCTAAAAAATGATTTTTGTGTTTTCTGGCTTTTGACATAGGTACCACTGCCTTTACGCCTTTCTATCAATTCTTCTTTAATCAATTCATTATAAGCTTGTCTAACTACTGGTCTAGACACAGAAAACTGTTTACATAGTTCATCTTCTGTAGGTAATCGATCATTTGGTCGATATACCCCATTGACTATTGCTGATTTAAGATGTTCTTTTAATTGATAATATAAAGGTTTAGAAGAATTTCTATTAAGTTCTACATAACGATTATCTCCAAAATATACTTCCATCATTTCAC
This sequence comes from Erysipelotrichaceae bacterium, assembly GCA_021202205.1. Classification (GTDB taxonomy): domain Bacteria; phylum Bacillota_I; class Bacilli_A; order Erysipelotrichales; family Coprobacillaceae; genus JAJQDJ01. Next base: position 2,200 of record JAJQDJ010000217.1, on the reverse strand, counting down.
TTTCCTTCCACACTAATTCCAAAACAACAGTATTATATCACATTTTTTCTCTTTTATGTCGAATAATTTTAATTTCAAGGAACCAAAAAACAGGCAATGCCTGTTTTTATATTCCTTCATCTACATCTTCTTCAACATATGCTTGAAAAACATATTTTGTAATCATTGATTGTCCTGTCGTATAGGCTATAACTGTTGTCATCATACCAGCCATTAATGCATTAGGTGGAACAGTTCCTCCAACAGTCAATAATCCCAAATAAGATAATTCAGCTACAGCACCACAACTAACCCCTAAAGAAACATCTCCTAATACAATTCCTGCTAAAAAAGCAACAACCATTGGTCTAAACCAATAGAATGCTTCCCACTGTTCGTCTAGGGCACATATAAACCCAACGAGCATGAGCAGTAGACCTTGGAATAATGTTATTTCCATAAGTAACTCCCTCCTTTAAATTTTGTACTTCTTGTCTCCTGGAAGAATTTCGATATAGACTTCAACACCCATAGCTTTCATCGCTTCAAAATCTGCCATATCCTGATCATCAACATAAACGTGTGCTTCATGTGAGACATGTTTTCCTGGTTTTACATGCATATTTCCAACATTAACCTTTTTAATTGGAACACCACCTTTAATAAGTTTCAACATTTCAGATGGTGTTTTGCATACAATAAATATTTGTTATTTTGGACTAGCTTTATGAATAATATCAATTGTCTTCTTGATAGTGAAAAATCTTATACCTACACCAGTAGAATCAGCTGTCATTTTCATTAATGATTTCTGAATATCATCATTAACAACATCATCATCTGCAACAACAATAAGATTAGCACCACTAGCACCAACCCAGGAATTTCCAACTTGACCATGAACAAGCCTATTATCAATTCTGGCTAAAACAATATTTGGTTGTGCCATTTATCCATCTCCCTTCTTTAATTTATAAATAAATTATATTTTAATATAACAAATTTGTCAATTTATATTACAAATTTGTATTATTTTTTGTTATAAAATTTATAAATATATCATAGAATATCTTATTTATTCTAAATTTTACATGAATATTTTGAGTTTTTTCTTTTTATTTTGCATTTTATAGATAGTTTGATATAATAGTTATGATATAATTTGTAATAACATTTTTATAACATTTAAGGAGGATACAATTATGCCAAATAAAAAATCAACGATGCTTACTTATATCACCGAAACCCCTCAACAACTTGCAACAAATACAGATAATCGAAAAGCATTAACACAATCACTTGTTGATATTTATCTAAAAAAAAGCCTTCAACAATATGGATTATTGCTTGTGGTTCTAGTTTTAACGGTTCTCAATGTGCCAAACCATTTATGATGAAATATCTTCAATGTGATGTCAAAGTTGTACCACCAAATACTTTTATATATAACGAGCATTATCTTCATAGCAATGATTTAGCATTCGTTGTATCACAAAGTGGATGTTCAACGAATTCTATTGATGCATTAAAAAAACTTAAAGAGTTAGGCTATCAGGCTATTGGATTAACAGGAAATGTTCAATCAGATTTTAAAGATTATGCAGATCTAGTAATTGATTATGGTGTTGGTGAAGAAACTGTTGGATATGTAACCAAAGGTGTAGCAACTTTAGCGCAATTTTTAATATTATTTGCTTTAGAAGCTAGTTTTCAATCAAATATTATTAATCATACTACTTACAATAATATCATTGATGAGCTAACACAAATTCCAGGCAGACATGAAGTGATTCAAAAAGAAACATGGGACTTTTATCAAAGAAACAAACGTGAGCTCACTGCTATGAGTGTTTCTTACACATGTGGTTTTATGCAAGGCTATGGTGTTGCTTGTGAAGGTGCCTTAAAAATTGGTGAAACCATTCAAATTCCTAGTTTTGCTTATGAAGCAGAAGAGTTCATTCATGGACCTAATCTTCAATTAACACCAAATTATACATTATTCTTTATTGATGATTTCTTAGTTGGCAGTGATAGATTAATACAAATTTATCAAGCAGCTCATAGTGTCAGTGATCGTGTTTATGCCATCACAAATAGTAAAGTTGTTGACGACAAACACGCTTTACGCGTTCCATTCGATATGTATGAACCATTATTATTACCTTTACTCAAGTTTCGCACTTCAATTTCAATAATTAATTAGTGAAAATAGCGCAAT